>NZ_JBQHVO010000014.1:0-77814 GCF_052064465.1 Niallia sp. HCP3S3_B10
TCGCTTGGTGGCCTTTTTGTCTAGTTGGGGGACGAGTCCCCCAACTAGACAAAAAGGATATTTATTCTCCCACAAACATTTTACTCATACTACTTTGGAAAGATTCTCTCTTATTCCTTTTTCTCCTTTCATTTCAATCATCATTATTTTATAAAAAAACTCATAAAAAAAAACCGCGATAATTTCGCGGTTTTAGTGAAATACTATTATATGTAATTATTTCACTGCGTCTTTAAGTGCTTTACCTGGTTTAAAAGCAGGAACTTTGCTTGCTGCGATTTCAATTTCTTCACCAGTTTGTGGGTTACGACCTTTACGAGCCGCACGTTCACGTACCTCGAAGTTACCAAAACCGATAAGTTGAACCTTATCACCATCTTTTAAAGCATTCAAGATTGTATCGAAAACAGCGTCAACTGCTTTAGTAGCGTCCTTTTTTGATAGTTCACTTGCTTCAGCAACTGCATTGATTAATTCTGTCTTGTTCATGCCTTTCACCTCCTCCCGAGTGTTTCAAATAAAAGCCTAAAATTAGTTTCATATCTTTATTTGTAAACAAATTAACGGAATTATATACGTCCTACCGAATTTTTTCTTAAATGACATACATTTGTTCACTCAAAGAAGTATTCAAGTATAAAGTAACTTAACCCTTACATAAAGAATAAGAAACCTTATATAACGCTAATTCCTTTAAAAGATTATCATAATCGTTTATGCATATCAAGAAATTTTATGTATTGATAGCGATATTTTCTTATTTTGAAATAAAAGCGTAACATTAAAACCATAAAATTTCCATTTACAACCAAAATTAAAACGTAAAAAGAACTATAACTCCATTGTTTCACTTAAGTAAATGGTGGGTATAAGAATAAATAAAATGCCTCTATTAGGCTTTTTTTATACCAAATTTCGCTTTCTTCTCGAAATAAAATAAAAAAAAAGAACCCTAAAATAGAGTTCTTACAAAATAATTGCTATTAGTCCACCAGAACCTTCATTGATAATTCTTTCTAATGTTTCTTTTAATTTATAGCGAGCATTTTCTGGCATAAGGGAGAGTTTAGCTTGAATGCCTTCTCGGACGATTGAACTTAAGCTTCTTCCAAAAATATCTGAATTCCAAATTGATAATGGATCATCCTCAAAATCCTGCATTAAATATCTGACTAATTCTTCACTTTGTTTTTCCGATCCAATAATTGGAGCAAATTCACTTTCAACATCTACTTTAATCATATGGATAGAAGGCGCTACAGCTTTTAGTCTAACGCCGAATCTAGATCCCTGACGGATGATTTCAGGTTCATCTAAGCTCATATCAACTAAGGATGGAGCAGCAATCCCATAACCTGTTTGCTTCACCATTTTTAATGCGTCTGAAATTTGATCATATTCCGTTTTTGCATGGGCAAAATCTTGCATTAATTCTAGTAAGTGGTCTTTTCCTCTAATTTCTACCCCGACAATTTCTTTTAAAATGTCATCATATAACTCATCTGGTGCAAATAGATCAATTTCGGCAATCCCTTGGCCCATTTCAATGCCAGCTAGACCAGCATTTTCAATAAATTCATATTCACTAAATTGAGAGACAACTCTATCTACATCTCTTAATCTCTTAATGTCTTTTACTGTTTCTTTTACTGCTTCTTGGTAATTATCTCTTAACCAATGATTTTCTCTTAATACCATTACCCAGCTCGGTAAATTCACATTTACTTCCAATACCGGGAACTCGAATAATGCTTCACGCATTACATTTAAAACATCTGCTTCACGCATACTTTCTACACTCATCGCAATTACTGGGATATCGTATTTTTCAGAAAGCTCATCCTTTAATGCTTCCGTATTGGGATGATATGGCTGTGCACTGTTTATAATCATAATAAACGGCTTCCCAACCTCTTTTAATTCCTCAATTACTCTATTTTCAGCTTCTAGATAGTTACTTCTTGGAATATCGCCAATAGTACCATCTGTTGTAATAACTACTCCAATTGTACTGTGCTCTTGAATTACCTTTCTAGTTCCTATTTCAGCAGCTTCATGGAATGGAATTGGTTCTTCATACCATGGTGTATTTATCATTCTAGGCCCATTTTCATCCTCATATCCTTGTGCTCCAGGCACTGTATAGCCAACACAATCAACAAGCCTAATATTTACTTCTAACCCTTCATCTACTTTAATAGAGGCCGCTTGATTTGGAACGAACTTCGGTTCTGTTGTCATAATCGTTTTTCCTGCTGCACTTTGAGGAAGCTCATCTTTTGTTCTTGTTCTTTCCCCTTCATTTTCCATATTCGGAATTACGACCAATTCCATGAATTTTTTTATAAAAGTTGATTTTCCAGTACGTACTGCACCTACTACACCTAAGTAAATATCACCGCCCGTTCTTTCGGCAATATCTTTAAAAATATTTACCTTTTCCAAGTGATCCCCTCCTGAACTTTTCCTAGTACATGGGATAGAATTATCCTTTTAATACTATTAGACAATATATATTTATGATGTTGTCCTATCTCTTTATGACTTATTTTTTATTTTCCCCTCCTTTTTTTTGCTAGTTTTTATATTTACTTAGCAAGTTAGTTGTTTATGAACGTAAAAATGGTACCCATCCATACGTTTTTTATTTGATTCTGAAATTTACCTAATTCATAAAAAACACTCATAGATAAAATAAAAAACCTTCTCTTCAATATATACATGAAGAGAAGGGATATGACATTTTTGTTTGGAAAAAAGATAGAAAAGAGACAAGGAAGGGAAAATAATATTAATCAGCCAGTCTTTCTAGTTAACCAACATGTTTCAAGGTTTTCACACATCTCTATAATAAAGCATTTAAACTAAATCATCACTATGATTTAAGCGAACTTCCATTTGTGGATGCTTTCTTTCCTGACACCTAATGGGTAGTTGAGGCAATTTAACCTTCACGGATAGTTTTATCTTCCACTTTCTTCCTCAAATTATCCTAAGCTTTCTGTTGCTTCTTCCTGAAGTTTAAAAATGGGAAAAATAAAAAAATCAAAGTAAAAAGTAGGGGAAACTTTTCACTTTGATTATCCATCAACTATTTGACCCATACCCTGTTCATTCCACTAGGTTGCTTCAAAACATTTTATGTTATTACATCCATTTTCGAACCATTAAAACGCCTATATTTGCTTAAAAAGATTCCTTTTTCATCCTTTTATAAGAAAGGATGAAAAATACACATCTTTTTCTTATTCTATGTACTGAGAGGCAAGGATGTTTATTAAATCTTCCATTTCATTCGTTTTTCCTCTTGCCATTAAGCTCTCTACGGCAGCTTTTGCATCTTGATCATTAAATAAAATCTGGAATAAAGCATTCGTAATAGGCATCGTAACACCATATTTTTCTGACAGCTGATGTGCAGCTTTTGTAGTCCGAATTCCTTCCACAACCATACCCATTTGAGCAAGAACTTCATCTAACACTTGGCCTTTTCCAAGCATGTTACCAGCTCTCCAGTTTCTAGAATGGACACTTGTACATGTAACAATTAAATCTCCAATCCCAGTCAAACCTGCAAACGTAAGGGGATTTGCTCCCATTCTTGTTCCCAGCCTAGCCATTTCAGCAAGTCCTCTTGTTATTAAAGCTGCCTTGGCATTATCACCAAATCCTAAACCATCTGCAATACCTGCACAAACTGCAATGATATTTTTTAATGCTCCGCCAATTTCAACACCTATAAGATCTGGATTTGTATAAACCCTGAAATTATGATTAATAAATAAATCTTGAACAAGTTCTGCTTCGGTCATATTCTTGGATGATACTGTAACGGTCGTCGGATGTCGAAGACTCACTTCCTCTGCATGACTAGGACCTGATAATACAACAATGCTTTTTCGTTTACTTTCTGGTATCTCTTCCTCGATAATTTCAGAAATACGCATTAACGTTTCAGGCTCAATTCCTTTACTAACATGAATGATTGTTTTTGGTTCGTTTATATATGGAAGCAATTGCGGAATAACCTCTCGCATCGCTTTTGTTGGTATAGCTAAAATAATAAAATCAACATTGCGAACACTTTCTTCTAAAGATGTAGTTCCGACTACTTCTTTAGGTAAGGTTATACCTGGTAAATATTTATTATTTTGATGCAAATTATTGATCTCTGCAATATTTTTCTCATCTTTACCCCAAATACGAACAGTATGACCATTATCGCCAAGTACTAATGAAAGTGCTGTTCCCCAACTGCCAGCACCAATCATCGCTACAGTTTTTTGAATTTTCATCTTCTTTACACCTCTATTATTTTCTTTCTCTTGCAAAGATTTTAATCGGTGTTCCCTCAAAACCAAATGCATCTCTAATACGATTTTCTAAAAATCGCTCATAAGAAAAGTGAAGTAATTCTGGATCATTGACAAAAACGACAAAAGTTGGTGGTCCAACCGCAACCTGGGTAGTGT
Organism: Niallia sp. HCP3S3_B10; assembly: GCF_052064465.1. NCBI lineage: Bacteria > Bacillati > Bacillota > Bacilli > Caryophanales > Bacillaceae > Niallia > Niallia sp. HCP3S3_B10. Next base: position 4,473 of record NZ_JBQHVO010000014.1, read on the forward strand.
AGTATATTTTCAATCGTTTACCTTTATCGGTTGGAGTAGGATTCATCGCTACAGCATCCATTATAACATCGTTCAACACACTTGTTTCCACTCTACGAGTATGATTTTCGCTAGCAACTTTAATCATCGGTATTAATGTATGAATCCGTTTCTTCGTTTTTGCTGAAAGGAAAACAATTGGAGCATAATCAAGGAATAAGAAATGTTCCCTAATATTTTGTTCAAATGTTTTCATTGTTTTCTCATCTTTTTCTACTGCATCCCATTTATTCACGACAATAATCACTGCTCTTCCAGCTTCATGTGCATATCCAGCAATTTTTTTATCCTGTTCAATAATTCCTTCTTCTCCATCAATAACAACTAAAACAACATCCGATCTTTCAATTGCTCGCAATGCTCGTAATACACTATATTTCTCTGTAGATTCGTATACTTTTCCTTTTTTTCTCATTCCTGCTGTATCGATAATAACAAACTTTTCTCCGTTAACCGTTACCTCAGAATCAATTGCATCTCGAGTAGTACCAGCTACATTACTAACGATTACTCGATCTTCTCCTAACATTGCATTAACTAAGGATGATTTCCCTACATTTGGTCTCCCAATAAGAGAAAATTTAATAATATCATCACCGTAATCCTTTGTATCATGCTTAGGAAAATGCTTTGCAGCTTCATCCAATAAATCACCGAGACCTAAACCATGAGATCCTGAAATTGGAAATGGTTCGCCAAATCCTAATGCATAAAAATCATAGATTTGTTCTCTCATATCCGGATTATCTACTTTATTAACGGCAAGAACAACTGGCTTTTTAGCTTTATACAATATTTTTGCAACTTCTTCATCGGCAGAAGTAACCCCTTCACGACCATTTGTTATAAAGATAATAACATCTGCCTCTTCTATTGCTATCTCCGCTTGCATACGTATTTGATCTAAAAATGGTTCATCCCCAATATCGATTCCACCTGTATCAATAAGATTAAAATCATGGTTTAACCATTCTGCAGAGCTATAAATACGATCTCTCGTTACTCCTGGTATATCTTCCACAATTGAAATACGTTCTCCCACTATCCGATTAAAGATAGTCGATTTTCCTACATTCGGTCTTCCAACTATCGCAATAACTGGTTTAGCCATCGCTATCATTCCCTTCACACATAATCATTCTATCCATGCCACATGATTCCTTAAAAAAATAGTAACTAAGTAATCACAGTGTTAAAGAACATTCTTAAATTATTTATTACCTTTATAACATAAGTACATGAAAATATAGTACTTCCGCTTTTTAGTTTCGTGGATATTAGAATTCTTTATCATTCGAATTTGTTGTTTTTTAGGCTGAAATCACACTCTTATAAGCAAGATTAAAAACAAAATGAAAAACTTATTCCTAAGATTCTAAACATAATGAAACCAATAATCGATTGCTCAAGTAATACCCTTTAACATAAAAATAGTAAAAATAGGGGCTAACCCTAAAATAGAGAAGTAGACCCCTAACTAAAACAGTTTATCAAAGAGATGTTATCCAAGCAACAGAAAACTACATTTCTTTACAATAATCATCATTTTTATAACTTTTTCACAATGTATGCGCTAATTCGTATATATTGGTTTTTATAAAATATATAAGCTCCCTTACACCCTAATCTTTTATAAACTAAATCCTATTGAAAACTTCCTTCTTCATTGGAAAACTTTATCTAATTTGCATTTAATGCTTTACTATAATATAAACTTCCTCCCCAATTTTATGAGCAATCCCATCTAATATAGCTTCTAGATTAGTGGCAACATTCTCCATCTCAGTCGTATTTTCACAATAATACACACCGTTTCCTGGTGCGACTTTGCTTGGATTAGTTGTAATGGAGGCTAAAATGTATTTTTCTAAATTCATTCTATCTCTCCCTCTCTTTCTAAGCGTTTACTGGGCATCCGAATGGCATTTTCTAACGTTGGCACGGCTCCAATAATACTAATCGCCTTTTTTTCATTTTGTATTTGAGGTAGCACGAATACAGCCACCCTTCCATCCTCTAAATCCCGTTTAGCTAATGGTACTAATGCGGGTGTTCCAGAGTCTCGATAGACACCAAGAGCAGTAGTCACATCATATAGAATTGCCTGCCTCTGTCCTAAATTTGCAATGGTAGTTCTGGCATTAAAATTTTTAGGAGTCAAGATAAAGCCCATTCCATACTTTAAGACTTCCTTCTGCCGCTCTGGCAAACCAATATTCATAATATAAATGGTATCTACATATAGACCCGAATCATCAAACATTGGCTTTGCATATGAAATATCTACAATATCCTTTAATTGACCACCAGACATCAATTTTTTCGCTATGATTACAGAGATGATTGCTGCAAGAATACCTGTCCATATATTATAAATAATATAGCCAAAGGTGCTTAAAAGACCTGCAAACATTACCAAATAGTTCCTGCTTTCAAAAGCAATAGCAATTCCTTCAATATACGTTTTTCCTCTTGGAACCATTTCGAAACTATCCAACTCCGTAAGCGTATTTCGTTCCATATTTCTAACCTCTCGAAATTGAGAAGCTGCAACAGTTAAGAAAGTTACTGCTGTATAATCTTTGTTTAAGATTGCAGGAATGGCCACGGAACCCAGCCCTGCTGCTATGAAGCCTAGCGCGATATGAATAATTTTCCCATGCAAATAAGTAGGATATTGGCGATAATCTGTTCTTAGCATATACATTCTTAATATTGTCCCAACAATTACTCCAAGTAAAATTGGATAAGTAAAGTTACTCATATATTTTTTTGTCTCTCCTTTTCAAGCATAAATACATGCTGTTCCCATTTTACTAGTGTCATTCTTATATAAAATAGGGATAAGAATCCAACTACACCAGGCATTAAATAGTCAAAAAAGCTCAAAGAACCAATATAATATTCCATCTGATAATTTCTTAAAATGCTACTCAATAATATTTCTCCAGTGCTACTTCCAATTAGCAAAATAAGTATTTGACAGACTATATTTTTATGTAAAAGGATAACTAGGACAAACAATATACTTACTTTAAGCCAAGGTCCTGGAATAAATACCCAGATAGGATCAATGATTGCCATCAGTTCATATGTGGCATAAGTTAACATCGTAAAAAAGGACGCTATGATAATATAAATAGTCGTTTTCCATCGTAAACGACCAGTAGAATAAAACGAGATAATTAATATACTCAAAAGTAAAACAGAACTACTTATTTCATGCCACTCCCATTTAAAGGGGCTTAAAACAATTGCTATTAATACATAAATGGAATATTTAGTTCGCTTCGGATTATCTTTTTGTAAAAAAAACGTCGTAACAATCCAGATAAACCATGCACAAAATAAAAAGATTGATCCCTCCATTATACTCACTCTCCTAATTCCCATTATGTCTCGGCAGGATGTAATTTAAACGAAAAAGATACAAGTAAACAAAGGAAATATGTTGCTATGCAAAAGGAATTTTTTTCATCATGTAGTTTCGACTATTCTGTAGAATACTAAAAAGAAACTTCCATTAAGGAAGTGAACGGACCATGTCATGAATGGAATCAATTAATTATTTTGGGAGGTAAATTCTATGGCTAAGGATAGACAGGAAAAAAAATTAAAACAAAGTAACCGAGTAGAGTCTGACCGTGACCAAGCACTTCATTATAATGGTTCAACTCGATTACAAAGTCCTGAAGAAGGCAGATTATTAAACGATAATAAGTAGGCATTGCAAAAAGGGTGACCTAAAAAAATGGCCACCCTATTATATCTTCTTTCTATTTAACGAAACAAAGAAATTAGTTTTTCAACTTTTTCAATTGTTCTCCAATCATATCACCTAATTGGAAACCTTTTGATTCTTCAGGAAGCTCATACACTTCTTCCTCATCCACTTCTTTCTCTGTAAGTTCTTTAATACTTAGTGAAAGGCGTTGGTCTTCTTCGTTAACATCTAAAACTTTCACTTGAACTTCTTGACCTTCTTTTAGCACTTCATGTGGTGTTCCAATATGTTTATGGGCGATTTGTGAAATATGCACAAGTCCTTCTACCCCTGGGAACACTTCAACAAACGCGCCATATGAAACAATACGCTTAACTGTTCCATCTAGTACACTACCTTTTTCAGCACGATCTGCAATGTTCGCCCATGGTCCTGGCTGTGTTTCTTTAATAGATAAAGAGATACGGTCATTATTACGATCTACACTTAGTACCTTCACATTTACTTCCTGACCTTCTTGAACTACATCTGTTGGGCTAGAAATATGTTCATGGGACAATTGAGAAATATGAACTAATCCATCAATGCCTCCCAAGTCAACAAACGCACCAAAATCAGTAATTCTTTGTACAGTACCTGTTAGTGTTTGGCCAGCTTCAATCGAGTCAAGAAGATTTTGCTTTTGCTTACTTTTCTCTTCCTCTACTACAGCGCGATGGGATAGAATAAGGCGGCTTTTATCTTTTTCTAGTTCGACAATTTTAAAAGAAATTGTCTTACCTTTGTAATCAGAAAAGTCTTCTACATAATGAGCTTCTACTAAGGATGCAGGTACAAAGCCTCTTACACCAAGATCAACAACAAGTCCGCCTTTAACAACGTCTTTTACTTCTGCTTCGAAAACTTCACCTGAATTAAACTTCTCTTCAAGTTGATCCCACGCCTTTTTGGCATCGACTTTTCTTTTTGATAAAACAAGGGCATCCTCTTCCACTTTAATAACTTCTAATTCAAGCTTGTCTCCTTCTGACACAACATCACTTGCTTTTTCAATGTGCAAGCTTGATAATTCACTTATTGGAAGTATCCCATCAAGTTTACTATCACTGATTGCAACAATTACCTGTTTTTCTTCTACCTTCGTAATCTGACCATTTACTACGTCTCCAACAGAATAATTATTTACAACTACATCATTTAATTCCTCAGACATATGTACTCCTCCTTCGACTCTACCTGCATAAATATTTGTTTAAAAACATCCTGCAGCTTAAATAAATTTATCATGCATACGAATTTTAAGAATTCTTCTCTTTAAACTTCTTACAAACTTGTTTTTTTGTCAAGCAAGAAACACTAGACTAGTTTTTAAGATTAAGTGGATCTTCTATCTGTTAAAATTAATTGCTTATTTTTTCTCTTGTTAATTCCATGATTTTATCTACTACATTATAAATAGATAAAGAAGTTGTGTCGATTTCAATCGCATCATCCGCCTTCTTAAGGGGGGCAACTTCACGTTCTGAATCTAATTTATCCCTTGCAGCAATTTCCTGTTTTAATTGTTCTAAGTCAGATTCATATCCTTTTTCTATGTTCTCTTTATGTCTTCTAAAAGCTCTTTCATCAACAGACGCTAAAAGGAATACTTTCACCTCAGCAGTAGGAATCACATGGGTGCCGATATCTCTACCATCCATTACCACTCCACCATTTACTGCAAACATTTGCTGCCTTCTTACCATTTCTTCCCTTACAAGCTTATGCTTCGAAACGATAGAAACAGAGTTCGTTACTTCACTTGAACGAATTTCCTTTGTTACGTCTTTGCTATCTAAGAAAATTAATTGTCCTTGCTCACCTGGGAATAATTCAATCACAGTCTCATTTAACATATTTATTAAATTCTCTTCTTCTTCTAAATTCAATTTATGATTTATTGCCTTATAGGTTAATGCTCTATACATCGCACCTGTATCGATATAAATATATCCTAATTGTTCTGCGACAATCTTTGCAACCGTACTTTTCCCTGCAGCTGCGGGGCCATCAATTGCAATGCTAATTTTCTTTTCCATAAATCCTCCTGAACTACTGGCTCAAATATACCAATTATCTTATTAAAATTCTCCATAACCGTTGTTGGCTTCTAAAGAATATACAATCCTTCTTAAAAGCAGCATCTCATCATTAGGAGAGCTAGCCTTAATTTGGCTTAACTATCTTTTATTTTAACATATTTCTTTTCATTTTTTATCACTAATATCGGCTTATTTATGTAGCATTTTTGTATATAACAATTATAAGAAAAAAAGACAAATTTCTTCATTCATGTTTTATTTTCTTCCAAAAGTCTCAAGAAAGGATATAAAATTGGAATCCATAACTCCTTCATATTGGGTAATGGTTCTTATTTCCGGGATAATATCCCACATATGAAATATTTGACCAACTAAAAAAAAGACGATTTGAAGCAGGATTATCTTTATTATAATTCTTTCTACCGTTTTCATTCGAAGCACTCCTTTTACTAGCCACTACTACAATCGTAGAGAAGAAAGTAAAACTTCCTAGCGATCATCAATACGAATTCATCCTATAAAGTTAGTATCGGAGTTTTAGTATTCCTTTATTCAGATTTCAAGCCCTTTCTTTTTTAAGGATAATTGGCGGTCAAAACTAAATCTTAACATCGACTGACGATCCACTGGCTCAATATCTAAAAATTCAATAGACATTTTATTGCTATTTTCATTGTAATCAATGATTTTTTTAATCTCCGCATCTAGATGCAAATAATTATACTCTCCGTTCTGTAAGGGTAAGACTAATGAAACTTTTATCTTACTATTTTCCTCTAAGTATATTTTTTTAGGAACAATAACCGCAGCTCCCCCTGCACTAAAATCTAAAGATACCGTTGTGAATGGCTGAAAGGAGTTCTCTACTTCCATTGGATGAATAGCCATATCAATACTTGTTTCAATCCGTACGAATTGTCTTCGCTGAATTTTAATCATTTGATCTATGCTAGGTAATGAAAGAATTAACACCGGTACATTATTATCTTTTTTTCTTCCGATTACTTCTGAATGAAATAAATAAGCGATTCCTTCATTTGTAACAAAATTCACTCTTAATTGAGCACCATTCATTAGAAAAATCAGCTTATTTGTTTCAAGATGAATGGGATATTCAATATAAAGGGATTTTTCCTCCATTCCTAAAACACGGCTTTTATATTGATCAACTTTTTTTTCTCCATGAATCGGTTCAATAATTAATGTATCTCCAATTGAAATCACTTATCTCACACTTTCCTTTTTTTGGATTATATCTACCTTTATTATGTACTTTATTTTTATTTAATTGTAGCACTTCTATCCGTAAATAGTTCTTAGGACTCATAAATATACTCTATACACCGAACTATATACCTACTTTCATGTATCATTATTGCATGATTAAATTATATTTGGCAATACCACCTTATGGAGCGTCTTACTGGAGTTTAAGAATAAGAGAAAAAAACTGTCAACCTTCTCCTTTTTAGAGCCTGTTGACAGCTTTTTTATTTTTATTATACTACTTCTTCATAAACTGGTTCAGCATTCTTTAATTTTTCAACTTTTTCTTCTGTTCCATTATCGGCGTTAATATAAATCCGATAAGTATCTTCTCCTAATGTTCCAATAAATTCATAACATAACACTTCTTCATTAAGATCATTAAGGATTATTGCTAATCCATCATCCATAATATTAACCTGTTTGTTGATTTTCTTTAATGCATCTTGTTTAGATATCACCGGATCTTTTATTTCTCTTTCTGTATTTGCCATTAAATAATCCTCTGCTGCAAAGCCAATGATATTTCCATTATCTAATGCAACTTTCATTTTTATGCTATCTGGATATATTTTTACTCCATCGACTTCTGTTACAAAATTAAACACACCAATGTTTTCATACTGCATACTTTCAAATAAAGCTAAGTTTTTAAAGTTATGATCCTTTAAAAATTTCACAGCATTATTATTCGCTTCATTAAGGCTAATTTTATCTTTTTTTACATCTCGAGAAACAATCGACCATATTGGATATCCACCTTGTTTTGTTATATCCATATTGGCTTCTATATCTGTACCTTTTTCCTTTAATGTTACACTATAGAATCCATAATTTGAACCTTCTCCACTTTCAGTGACTTTCACATCTACAGGATTTTTAAATTCAGCAAATTCTTTTGCAATATTTTCTGCTTCTTTTTCAGAAATCTTCTTTCCTTTTAAATGTTTGAAGTTTTCGTCCTTTTTTTCCATATTAACATTTGTTACTCCAAAACTTGTTTCCTGATAACCTTCCACTTTATTTTCTACGGTTTTCAAACCATCAATAATGGTATTATCTAACTGCTTATCTGTGGCTAATGCCATTTCAACATCCATCCAGCGGAGATTATTTTCCAGAACTAGATGCTGAACATTTCGTAATTCATCTTGGATATCTGCTGCTTCTTTATACAATTCATCTAATTTCTTATATTCATCATCAGATAATGGTTCTGAATTTAAATCTCTTACAGCAGTACGGTAACTAAAGTCACCAATGTTTGCTAGGAATTCTTCTGTTTTATTAAATGGTAGCAATGTTAATGGCAACTGTCCCACATCTGAATGTGCTTCAGATGTAATTCTCCATACTTCTGCCAATGCAGGAGAAAGAGATTCTTGTGAATTCATTGCTAATGTTGTACCAATTTGGTCATGAAGTAAATCTACTTGATACGTTAAATCATGGAAAGCCCTTTGATAGTTATTCTCTGCATTTAATAATACTGCATTTTTCTCTTTGTGTTCTTGATAGCCCCAGTAGGCTACTCCTGCTATCCCAAGTGTTAATACTCCTATTAATATTCCTCTTAACATTCATCTCACCCCACTATTTACAAAATATGTGCTTACCTATTTGTTTAATTTGTGGTCGACCCCAAATCCATGCACTAGTTGCTGTATCCGGATTAAAATAATACAAAGCATGACCCGTTGGATCCCATCCATTTATCGCATCTAATACTGCTTCTTTTGCTCTTTCATTAGGAGTTAGCCATATTTGTCCGTCAGCAACCGCTGTAAACGCACGTGGTTCAAAAATGACACCAGAAACGGTATTAGGAAATGTAGCACTATTAACTCTGTTTAGAATTACTGCTGCAACAGCTACTTGGCCGACATATGGCTCACCTCTTGCTTCACCATATACTGCATTAGCCATTAATTGAATATCATTTTGTGAAAATCCACTTGGTACGTTTGCTGCAGTTGGTTCTTTCCCTGTAGTATTTTCGCCACCATTTGTATTAGTTGTATTTTGTGGTGCTGGAGTGTTATTATTCTCTGTTGCAGTACCTCCCTCACCAGCACTTGTCCCCGTACCATTCTGGTTTCCAGAAGTATTATTTTTCGGGGTTGCTTGGCCACCATTACTTGCTTTCTTCTGTGTATCACTTTGCTTCTTAGCTGTATTATTACTTGGCTTTTTCTCCGTTTTAGTATTAGGTTTTTTTGTTTGCTTTTGCGTTGTCTCTTTCTTAGCAGACGGAGTCTTTTGCTTTTCTAAATCAACTCCACCATAATGGGAGAACTTTTTTCCACGGTTAATTTGTTCTTTTACAAACTGTTCATTATATTTGGTTGCACGAAGTAGCTTATCTTTCGTCTTAGTGCCAGCTAAACCATCAATTGGCAATCCGAATTCATACTGAAAGTTTCTTAATGCCCAATATGTTTGCCAACCAAAAACACCATCAATCTTTCCATTATAATAGCCTACGTATTGCAGTCTAGCCTGTAATTCAATAACATCATCCCCTACAGCACCATGCTGTATAACTTGTTCAGAAAATGCATGCACTTTTTGATCATGAAAAGGGAATGCTAGTAGTTCTAACAAAACAAAAAGGATGACCGATATTTTTGTGAGTAAAAACTTTTTATTCATGCTTATTACCCCCATAACTAAATACTATTAACATTAACAGTATTTTTTGTAGCAAATGGTTTTTTATACAAAAAAAGTAGAGTGAAGTTATTCACTCTACTTTGTTGCCTTTTTATATTGCCACTCATCCCTATTCCATAGAGGTTTAAGAAACCATTTTTCGCATAATGGTAAATTTTCCCCTCTATTCCTTTATACATTCATGTTCCTGTCATTTTTTGTATAGGTTCATTACTTAACTCTCGAGCACTCTTTACCTTTCGAAGTCCTAGCCACCATAAATAGAGCATAAATGGGGTAATAAAAATCAGCCAAATTTTCTCCCAGGATAATATATAATCATAAACACCATGAAGGATAAAAGGAACAAGTAAAGAATATACCAACCATTTCCCTCTTGGCACAATGAATTTTCCTTTACCAAAATAATAGCCCATAATGACTCCAAATAGTGCATGACTGGAAACAGGGAGCAATGCTCTTCCAATAGCATATTCTAGTCCGTTTGCCACTAGATAAAGAATATTTTCCATGGTCGCAAATCCTAATGAAACGGCAACTCCATACACGATTCCATCATAAGGTTCATCAAAATCAGCATGCTTAACTGCTGTATAAAAAAGAATAAACCATTTAAAAAATTCTTCTAATAGGCTGGTGGTAAACAGTGCACTCCAAATACCTTCTGGAATAACATTCTCTGTTTGTAACACATATTGTATAAACATGATTGGAAAAACAAGTAGTGCGCCTGAAATAAAAGACCGCAAGACCAGTGATATTGGTTCTGAACCATATTGATCTTTTAAATAAAAATAGCTTAATAATGCTAATCCAGGCGCTATTCCGGCTGAAAAAATCGCCAACATGTCAATTCCCCTTTTCCTCTGTTTAAGGAGTATTCGGACCTATCTATTTTTTTCTAGGATCGCTTTGGCAATTTGCTCACCGTGAAATCTTCCATTTTCGATAAAGATTTCATTTGCATCATTTCCTGCCGCAATTACCCCAGCAATAAATATTCCATTCCTATTCGTTTCCATCGTTTCTGGGTCAAATATAGGTCTCCCTGTTTCTTTCTCGATTTCTACACCCATTTTTTTTAAAAATTCATGATCAGGATGATATCCAGTCATCGCAAACACAAAATCATTTTTTATTTCATGAATTTGGTCATTCACTTCATAAAGAAGTGTCGTTTCTTTAATTTCTACGACATTTGCTTCAAATTCCATTTTGATAATCCCTTTTCTCACTAACGATTCAAATTCGGGCAAAATCCATGGCTTGATACTGGAAGAATATTCACTGCCTCTGTATAAAACTGTTACTCTTGCGCCAGCTTTCACCAATTCAATTGCTGCATCTACGCTTGAGTTTTTCCCGCCTATGACCGTTACATCATGATTGAAATAAGGGTGTGCCTCTTTAAAATAATGCATTACCTTTTCTAACTCTTCTCCTGGAACATTCATATAATTTGGATGATCATAATATCCAGTTGCAACGATAATATAGGGAGCAATATATGTTGCTTTTTCCGTTTTTACAATAAATGATTGCTCTTCTGTTTTATTAACTTCCAGAACTTCTTCGAATGCATTAATGCGAAGCTCTTTTCTTTTTGCTACTTCTCGATAATATACTAACGCCTGATTTCTATTAGGCTTATATTGTTCTGTTATAAAAGCTACTTCACCTATTTCCAGCTTCTCACTTGTACTGAAAAATGTCTGATGAGTAGGATAACCATGGATGGCATTTACAATATTTCCTTTTTCAATAATTAGTGGATTTATATTTATTTTCTTTAAAGCGATTGCTGCTGCCAGACCGCATGGACCAGCACCAATGATAATAGCCTCTTCTCTTTTCAAATCGTTCACTCCTAACATTTTACCATAAGGGTAAACTTCCTTAAGAAATCCTTTTCTATTAATGAATATGGAATCGCTATGTGGAAGAAATTTACCCTAAAAAGTGCCAAAATAAAAAATCTCCTACCTATAAGGATAGGAGATTTTTGTAAATTGAGCAATAGATTTAGCCAATTTTATATCCAACCGCGGAATCTAGATGCTTCCGCCATTTTTCTAACCCCCACCATATATGCTGCCAATCTCATATCTACACGACGCATTTCGGCAGTATCATAGATGTTTTTAAAGGATTTGCTCATTACTTTTTCTAATCTTTCTTCTACTTCTTCTTCTGTCCAGTAGTACCCTTGATTATTTTGAACCCATTCAAAATAAGAGACAGTAACTCCTCCAGCTGAAGCTAATACATCAGGAACCAATAATATTCCTCTTTCCGTTAAAATACGGGTAGCTTCCAATGTTGTAGGTCCATTTGCCGCTTCCACCACAATACTAGCTTTTATATTATGAGCATTTTGTTCTGTAATCTGGTTTTCAATCGCTGCAGGAACTAAAATATCACAATCTAATTCCAGTAAATCTTTATTTGAAATTGTATTATTAAATAAATTAGTAACAGTCCCAAAACTATCTCTTCTATCTAATAAATAGTCAATATCCAAACCTTCTGGATCATGCAATGCTCCATATGCATCTGAAATACCAATTACTTTTGCACCAGCATCATGCATAAACTTAGCCAAAAAGCTGCCCGCATTTCCAAATCCTTGTACAACAACTCGTGCACCTTCAATAGATATGCCTCTTCTTTTTGCGGCCTCCCGAATACAAATGGTAACACCTTTAGCAGTAGCAGTCTCTCGTCCTTGTGATCCACCTAATACAAGTGGTTTCCCTGTAATAAATCCAGGTGAATTAAATTCATCAATTCGGCTATACTCGTCCATCATCCATGCCATAATCTGTGAATTAGTAAAAACATCTGGAGCAGGAATATCTTTCGTCGGACCAACAATTTGACTAATTGCACGTACATAACCTCTGCTTAATCGTTCCAATTCCCTAAAGGACATATCACGAGGATCACAGACAATTCCACCTTTCCCACCACCGTAAGGAAGGTCCACAATTCCACATTTTAAACTCATCCAAATGGAGAGTGCTTTCACTTCTGTTTCTGTAACATTCGGATGAAAACGAATACCACCCTTTGTAGGTCCAACTGCGTCATTATGCTGAGCGCGGTAGCCTGTGAAGATTTTTACAGTTCCATCATCCATTCTCACAGGAATTTTAACTGTCATCATTCGAATCGGCTCTTTTAATAATTCATACACTTCATCTGAGTAACCAAGCTTGTTTAAAGCTTTATGAATTATTGTTTGTGTTGATTTCAAAACATCGTGTTGCTCTTCTACATGATTCTTCTCGTTAGATTTGTTGGCTACCATTAATAAATCCTCCTAAAAAACTACCAGTTTATAAACTGTAGTTCTTCTTTATAAGAATAATTATTTAGCTTCTTTTATAGAATCGAAAACATAAATGATTTTATTATTTCTTGTTTATTTGCTAATTCAAAGCATAGTATACTCTTTTACCTGCAAGATGCAAGAAAATTCGTCAGAAAACTTGATACAGAATCAACTAACACATAAGCTATCTGATTTTGCCAGCTTCAGGCATATTCTCCATCAATAAATCCATTTTTTACTGTGGATAACTGTTTTTTATTTCATATTCTACTACTATCAGTATATTCAATTAAACGATTCTTTGTCCTACCCCACCCTCATTTAATTATCATTAATTCATTTGTCTATAAACTAATTTCTTTACTCGATAAAATTACTTGAGGCCAAACAAAAATGATGGGAAGGATATCCCCATTTCATTTTAACACTTTCAACAGGTTTTACCAATCATCAACTTGTAAATTTTTATGTAGAATATTTTTAAAATCACAAAAAAAGATAGATGATTTTATTTGCTTTTAAAGCAACTTTATTCTAAAAAACATAAGAATAAAAAGGAAAATCATTCTATCTCATTTATATGTAAAGGAATTTTCGTATATGTTGGTTGCTATTAGCCACAGCCTGAATACACATATCTTCAAACGAGTGTCACCTGTCTAACCGCCCATCCTCGTATGATTCTACGTATACAGGCTGCTTTAGTATTTCTAACAAATTAGAAATACTGTACTAGCGTCTCAATAGCATTATCGCTTATTATCGTATTTCCATATTCTTCAATAATGTATATACTCTTTAAACTACTTTCCCCATACTCACTTAGAATAGCAATCATTTGTTCTTCTTTGTACGAAGAAATATCTGTAAAGCATAAATAATATATTTCATTTAGATTATATAATGAACCGCCAGTAAAATTATTTTGCACTAATTGTTTCCCTGCGTCAATAACATCCTCTATATCTATGAATTCATATAATATATCCACTGTTTCTTCTACAGTTACTTGCATCTCTAAAAAACCTTCTGATAAGATTTCTTCTGTATCCAATTCATTTTCTGTTATGGTTAAAATCATTACCATACCTTGAGCTTTCATTGAAAATATTTCAACAGCTACTGATCCATGTATCTCCATATCAAATAAATCATTTGCTTCTTCAAGCATTTCATGAAAAAAATACTGCCACTTTATCGAGTCTTTCCATATATCTTCCTTGGTCAATCCACGTTCATACAGATCATCGGTGGTCAGATGGATTTTAATTCTATTACTATTTAATCTCTCCAAACGCATGACTACGCCTCCTGCTCCTTGAAAAAACTCTTAATGCAGTTTATGAAAAGAAGGAGTAATCGGTGAGTAATATTATTAAGTGAGATTATTTAAAATGAAAAAGCCAACTATTCAAACTGTTGGCTTAAAAAATTATATTTCTTCCTCATTCTGTTTGTGTTGAATTCTAATAATATGTGTTTCTGGCTTTGCCCCTAATCTTAAAGGAATACTTGTTGTGCCGTATCCATTACTAACAAACAAAGTAGTCTTTCCGATTAGCTTTGTTCCACCTAATTCATATGGTCCAAAACCAAATATCCGAATTTGGCCACCATGAGTGTGACCACTTAATACTAAAGAAATTTGATTTTCTTCATCTAATTCTTCGATTATTTTTGGATTATGACTAATTAATATTTTAAAGCTATTGTTCTCTACCTGTTGAAGTGCCGTTTCTAAATCATCATACTCTAACGAATAATCTTCTATTCCAATTAAAGACCAGCCTTCTCCATTTGATGACATAAAAGATACTGCTTTATTATCCAACAAAACGATGTCTTCTTCATTCAACAAACTCTCTAATGCATCCCGATCTATTTCATAATCATTATTTCCCCAGACAAAATAAACGGGTCCAATTTGTTTCAGCTTGCGTAAATTTTCCCTTGTTTGCTCCAAGTTTACCCCCTTTTCTAAAAGGTCTCCACCTATTATTACCAGCTCTGCTACATCAATCACCTCATTGATTATAGTATCGTCAATGGTTCTTCGGTGTATATCCGAAATAAAAAATAGCGTTATTTCATGGATCGATGAAGGAAAGTTAGGAAAGTAGAATAGCTCATATTTCACATTATTCTCATTCGCGATATTTTTCATATAGATAAGGAATGCAATACAAAAAATTACAAGCAAAATAAAGCCGCCCAATAAAAATACCATAAAAACCTCCCCGTATTACCCTTTATGCTGATTCCTTTATTTTAATACAATTTCAGCTTGTTTTACTAATTTTAAGAATACCATTTCCTTTTATTTCGATTAGCTAAATGGAAACAAAATATTCCTATTTTTTAGATTTCACTTGTAAAAAAAGCAAGAAGGAAAAGTTGAGCTTCTATAAAAGAAAGCATGTAAATTAATTTCTAGACATAAGATGTAAAGTATACCCATTATAAAGGAGGGAAATTATTATGCCTTCATTTTACAGAGAATATCATCCTTTTATCAGTCAGTTTGATCCCTGTCCACCGATAAAAACAAAAGTGTACTCAACGCCGCCCAATTTATTTCTTGGTTTTCAGCCACCACACCTTCCTCAGTTTAGTCCAATGGAAGCTTTAAAAGCAGGCACTCTATGGAAAGCTCTTTACGACCCTTACTACAGTCCATATGAGAAAAAAATAAGGGAGTGAAAAAATTATGAAGCAGCTTCCACCTGAATATTATCAATTATTAGAACAACTCCAAGCCGTCGACTTTGTACTAGTCGAACTAACCCTATACTTAGATACCCATCATCATGATCAAGATGCTATTAATCAATTTAACCATTATGTAAAAGAACGAGAAAAATTCAAAAAGTTATATGAAAGCAAATATGGACCTTTATTGCAATTTGGAAATAGCCCATCTGGTTCACCATGGGATTGGGATTCACCCCCTTGGCCTTGGCAAGTGTAAACATACTTCAAATATTTAATTTTGCGATAAAGGAGAATAGAATATTATGTGGTTATATGAGAAAAAGTTACAATACCCCGTTAAAGTGAGTACCTGCAATCCAATGCTTGCAAAATTTTTAATTGAACAATATGGAGGTGCAGATGGTGAACTTGCAGCTGCATTAAGATACTTAAATCAGAGATATTCCATCCCTGATCGTGTTATTGGATTATTAACAGACATAGGAACAGAAGAATTTGCTCATTTAGAAATGATTGCTACGATGATATATAAATTAACGAAAGATGCTACTCCAGATCAACTGAAGGCTGCAGGTCTTGGTGATCACTATGTTAATCATGACCACGCCTTATTTTACCATGATGCTGCAGGCAATCCTTGGACAGCAACCTATATACAGGCAAAGGGAGATCCAATTGCTGATCTATATGAAGATATAGCTGCAGAGGAAAAGGCTAGGGCCACATACCAATGGATCATCAATATGAGTGATGACCCAGATTTAAATGATAGCCTCCGTTTTCTTAGACAAAGAGAAATCGTACATTCCCAGCGTTTTAGAGAGGCAGTAGAAATTATTAAAGATGATCGGCAGCAGAAAAAGATTTTTTAAGGTTATTTTCTGTTTATATTCAAAAAGATACCTCCCTCGTAGGTATCTTTTGTTCTTTATAGCCCTCTTCATATCTTACACCTTTTTACTTTGCTTGATGAAATAAATTTATGTCGTAGAAATCTTTTAATTTATTATACATTTCATGTCGTCTGTTCCACGTTTCACTATTCCCAAATAAATCTTTACTTTTATCAATAAACTCGCAACGCAAGTCATGGAACTCTTTTTCTGCTTTATCCCTCTTTTGTCTCAATACATTCATATATCCAAATACTCCGATTATAAACAGAAGAATATAAAGATTAATGCTTTCTTCCACATACACGGAAAACATAACAGCAAATGAATGGGAATAGGGTATAGCAATTTGCTTATAAAGCCAAAGAAAATAACAAAAGGTCGTAAAGATAGTACACCACATAATGAGTATGTGACGTCTTTTTAACAGATCAAATTTTTTCTTTTTCTCGATTATTTTTAGGATAACTTTTTTAGTTGTTCCATCTAACACATAGTCTTCAGGGAAGATTGGACTTTCCAAAGTCGCTCCCTCCTTTAAATAGCACAATTTTAAAGTATCTGTTCTTCACATAGACCTCATGTGTAAGCAACATTACTTATCAATCGCTTTATATATATATATGTAGTTAGTGGACAAGTTAGAATTAATTAATTATTGTTCTAGTACAATTTTTAACGTTTGTCCTAACTGAACTTGGTCATTTGTCATATTATTAGCGGATTTTATTTTTTCGATTCCATCCCCATTAGGGAAATATTTTAAAGCGATTCGATATAAATTTTCTCCTTTTTCGACAGTATGATATACTATCTTCTCATTTGCATTTGCTTGCTCCATGACCTCTTCTGTTTCTTCATTTTTTGGCGGATTCTCACTTGTTTGTTCCGATTCAGTCTTTTCCTTTGTTGCTTTATCCTCTTCTTCTACCGTTTTTTCTTTTGAATTATCTGTAAGTACATCTTCCTCTTCTTCTGTTTCGGTTGTATTACTATCTATCACTAATTCTTCTTGTTCTCCTTCTTCCGTTTTGTCCTGATTTGATTTATTATTGGATGGATTTTCTTTTTGTATATTTACATTTTCAAATAAACTAGAAGTATTTTCTGTTGATAAAAGATTAGAAAAATCTTTTCCATTTAATAAACTATTTATTAATAATAAGACAACTGGCAAGAGCACAAATATAAATGCTAATAAACTAATTATTGGAACTTTAAATTTTTTCTTTTTATTTTTATGAACAGCGCTTCTTGAAGGCAATGACGATTCTTCCGCTCGTTCCTCGGATTTTTCCTCTTCCTTTGTCACCTTTACTAAACGTTGTTTCTGTAATTCAGCTTGAACCCTATATGGATCTTCTTTTTTCATTTACATCCCATCCTAACAGTTCCCCAATAAGTGAGCTTTTCCTCCACCGAACATTCACTTTGATACGCAAATTTCCTTTTGAAACAAATTAAACCGAATAATACAGCCGAGCAGGAAATCAATAAGAAAATGCATAATCACTGTAACCCAAAGATTTTCTGTCACTTCATATAAGACTCCAATAACAATACTTACTAATACAACATTAGCAAATAAAAAAGGATTGAATAAATACCGATAATGCATAATAGCAAAAAGAAGACAACTTAGAACTAGCCCTAAATTAGACTGGATGACACCACGAAAAAGTAATTCTTCACTAAATGCTACTACTAATGCTATGAACGCAATATGAAAAGGATGTCTATCTTGAAAAATTCGTTTGTTCACACCACCATCATCATGATAATGAGCAGAAAACCGATTCATCAACCAAATATCCAATATTACAACCACAAGTCCCGCAATGATTCCAATTATAAAATCTGTCCATTCATACTTAAATAAATAGGTAATCGGAGGATTCCATCTAAATATAATCATATGTAGAAAGATAGCTATAATTAATAGGATAACTTGGGTCATATATACATTTTTCAATAGATCACGATCTGTCAATTGGTTAATTAACTCCGTATATTTTGCTTTATTCATTTACATACCCTACTTTTTTATATTTAAAATAAAAGCTAACTGCTCTTTCCAATCAACTTGTGGCTTATTCTGTCTATTGTTCTTACTTTGAAAGAAATCAGATAACTCCAATCCACATCTGTCACAGCATTTTTCTTTTCTTTTGCTTTTGTACTTTTCTCCGAAATATTCCATAATATACTTTCTTCTACATGTTTCAGAATGTAACCAAGCTATCAGTTCTTGTATTTTCTGTTTTTTTACTTTCACTCTTTCTTCACGGAACTTGCAATATAATTCTAGAGAATGCCACAATTCTTCCATTGATTTATTTTTTGGCTCAATATATGATTCCAAAACTCGCCACTGTGTTTCAGAAAAAAGCATTTGTAACTGATAACTTTCATTTTTCATCCAATCATCAACTGTTCGGTATTTCCTTAAAAGTGCTTTCCATTTATTAATCTGAAGCTCATCTGGCAACTCCGATTCAATTAACTGATAAGCAATCCATTCATCGCCTGGTGTATAAAGAACCATCGACACACTCTGGTTCCCATCCCTTCCTGCTCTTCCAATTTCCTGAAGATAAGATTCTAATTGTGTAGGCATATGAAAGTGGATAATGAAGCGGATGTCTTCCTTATTAATCCCCATTCCAAATGCACTTGTAGCACAAATAACGTCTAGCTGACCAGCTTGAAATTGTTGTTGCACGAGGATTCGGTCTTCCTGGGACATTCCTCCATGATAGGCCATTATTCGTTTCGAAGCTCTTTCTTTTAAGAAAGCAACAGTCTGTTCAGCCAACTTTTTACTAGAGAAATAGACGATTCCCTGCCCATCAAGCGCTTGAATATTTGCAAGAAGCTTCTCCATTTTTTCTTGGGTATGTGCTAATTCTTCAATATTAATAGCAATATTAGGTCGATCAACAGAATAAATAATCTCCTCAACATTTTCTAGATTTAACGACCTCTTAATATCCTTGCGAATTTCTTCTGTAGCTGTCGCTGTCAAAGCTAATGTCAAAGGATTATTCAATTTTTGTCGAATTTTTCCTAATTTTTGATAATCTGGTCGAAAATCATATCCCCATTGTGAAATACAATGTGCTTCATCAATTACAAATAAGCAAATCTTCATTCGTTGAAAAATTTCAAGGATATGAGTCATAGAAATCATTTCTGGGGAAATAAAAATATACTTGTATTGGTTAATTCGTTTAAGTACCCGTTGCTTTTCTCCTGGTGTTAGAAAGGAATTTAAAGCAACTACTCTTTTTTCCCCTTTCATCTTCATTTGTTCTACTTGATCCTGCATTAAAGATAAAAGTGGAGATATTATGATGACGGTACCTTCGAGAAGCATTCCGGCAAACTGATAACATAACGACTTTCCTGTTCCAGTTGGCAGCATCGCCAGCGTATCTCTATGATTAAGAACCGACGCAATCGTTTCTTTCTGTCCTCCACGAAATTGGGTTAATTGAAAGTACTCTTTTAGTTTGTCTTCTAATTTCATCATGAATCACCATACCTTGCCATCACCACACGTATCTCAAAATAAGAGACATCTGGTAATTGTTGCTTTATTACCTTTAATGATTTAGACGATGATTGCTCGATGCTATCTTTAATTCTCGTCATTTTTTCCTCGCTCACCAGACTATGAACTGGAAATGCAGGAACATTTAATAATACTTCAATAATATGGTCTTCAATTGTACTTTGTTTTAAATTTCTTAAATGAACAATTTCCTCTATATTATGGCCTTTTTGAATAAGATCATATGTTTTTGCTGTTGAAGCCGTTAACGTATAATTTTTTTTATTATCTTCAATCATATAACATAATAAGGAATAGTCCTCCTTATTAGAAAGGATTCTTTCTATCATAAAATGAAGAATAGCAAGAAAAGATAACTGATATAAGGAGGGATCCATTTTCATTTCTAATGCAGCTTGATCTGACGTAAGACCTATTTTTTTTAAACCTGTTAATCTGTTAATCAGGATTGCTGGATTTATTTCAATCTCCTCAAGACATTTTACTAAATCTTTATAAAGGTACTTATTAATGTTACTTCTATCTATAGCTATTGAATGGAGAGTCTCTTTCAGCCATAATTGGGTCACAGGATTTCTTTGTACTGGTATATATCGAATACTGTTTCCAGACAAATGGGAAGCAACTTGTATAAATAAAGACAACCTTTGCCAAAAAGGCTCTGTAATGGCATGAAATTTCCAACCATTTAAATAATTTGGAAGTGGATTATCCTTTAACAAATTCTCCAACTCTCCCTTTCTAGTATCATTAATAAAATAATGATTATCTAAAGACTGTACAAGCCATTTTTCCTTATATAATGTTTGAATAACTTCCTCTAATTGATCTCTTGCTAACATAGGAAAGGACTGATATAAGGAGGTTAACTGAAAGATATGAATATCTTGGATTGTTTGGGATGATTTTTTGCCATTTAATATATGAAGGATGGAGTATATGGTCCTTTCTCCATTCATTTTATATAAACAGTTAAGAATAATTATTTTCAAAAAGGACATACATTCATCTTCCTCTATATTCGACAAATTTTGTTGAAATTTGTTTGTAATATTTCTTTTATTTTAACATGAATTCAATTATTAAGTGAACTTTGATCTCCCAACATATAATATTTTTAGTGAAGCGAGCATTAATCTTTCTAAAAACTGCTTGAATTTTTGACTATTTTAAGAAAAGTTATTCTGACTTTCTACTTTTTCTGTCTCTTTTTTATTGAAAAGTTAAAGATTCAGTCTTACAATAAGATAATAGTAAGGAGTATGCTAGTCATGTATATACTCCGTATGAATAACACTGGAGGTTTTTTTACTCATGGCAAAATATACAATTGTTGATAAAGACACATGTATTGCATGTGGAGCTTGCGGAGCTGCGGCGCCTGATATTTATGATTACGATGACGAAGGTATTGCATTCGTTATGTTAGATGATAATGAAGGAACAGTTGAAGTCCCTGAGGTATTACTTGATGATATGTTAGATGCTTTTGAAGGTTGTCCGACTGATTCTATCAAAGTTGCGGATGAATCTTTTGATGGAGATCCACTAAAATTCGAATAGTTTTCTTTATCATAAACAAAGCAGAAAGGAATTATGTATCCTTTCTGCTTTTTATTTATTAAGCCGTATAAAGTGTAATAGATGATACTCCCTATAGGATTAGCGAGAAAAAGGCGACCTACTAGGCGAAAAGAGGGCACTGAAAAACTGCGTTTAACCATAATTGTTGGTGGCCGACTTTTAAATTTGGGTATTTCATTCGTTTTCAAATAAATCAACCCTTATTTAATTGAGAGAAACTATACTTTTCGCGCAGCCCCATGGAAAGCGCAGTGTATTCAGACTGCGAGTAATAGCAACAGACTGTTTTGAAACCTTTTTTATAAAACTTAAAACACGAATGGTTATACGTATATTACCGCATAACCATTCGTGTTTATCGCTAGCTGACATGCTTTTTTCCCTGTCCCTTAAGATTAAACATTTCGTGATGGAATTTGTTTATTAATCCATACACCCATTTTTGAAAATACTAACGTAAAGATTATTGAAATAATTATCCCTTTTAATAAATTGAATGGAATAATTGCGGAAATAATTGTTTGTCTTAATATAGTAGTATCATTCGGAATTTTCATTAACGCATTATAGAAAGGTAACATGATAAAGTAATTAAATAGACTTAATAAAGCAGTCATGATTAAAATACTTAATGTTAAACCGATAGCCATCCCTTTTTTTGACTTAATTTTATTATAAATAAAATAGGTTGGCAGTATAAATGAGATTCCAGCGATAAAATTAGCAAAATGACCAACTGGAATTCCTGTTTCACTTCCTGTTATTAAATAATCCAATATATTTTTTATCAATTCAACTAATATTCCTGCTACAGGTCCTAAAATAAGTGCTGCAACTAAAGCAGGAATATCACTAAAGTCAACTTTTAAGTAGCTTGGAAATGGTGGAATTGGAAATTTAAGCATCATTAACACATAAGCTAAACTACTCATCATCCCAATCAAAACATACTTTCTTACATTCATTTTTTTCTTCATTTTCTTCTCTCCTTCTTTTTAGGATCCATCTACCTAAGAAGAAAGATTCAGCAATTTATTAAGAATACTGCAAATAAAAACCCTCAAGCTAAAGATATACTTGAGGGAGTAGTTTAAAGGTTGCATTCTTAATAAACGTTCTGAAAAGCTATTTTGAACGATTGCAGAACCTCCATCTTCTCCCATCCAGACTTTACTGTCGGTTTTGGAATTTCACCAAATCAACCTACCGAAGTAGGGTCACGGACTTTGAGTGCAAGACTCATCACCGTCGGTCGGGAATTTCACCCTGCCCCGAAGATAGACCAATATTAATTTGTTGTTTTACAATTGTTATTATACATGAAACAAACAATATTTGTGAAGAAGTTTGCTTAGAACTTCATATATTGTTCACAATTTCACATATAAATGACTTATTTTCAATCAAAAAGAGTTCACAAAATACTATTATACTTTAACTTCGGGATAGTATCTTGTGAACGCTTTTTGCCGTTAGCCTTTTTTAATAAAAGGATTCGGTTGATTCCTCTCATGAAAGAAACTAACTCACTTTACCTATTCCTATACATTCTAAGTAAATTCCTCATTTTTATCTTCTATAAGATACTCACTGCTTTTTAGATATATACTTGCCTTCTTATATGGTATCGTTGTATATTCTGAGTCATCTTCTTTCTCCAATTCCAGCTCCATTTTCTGCATGCTTCTCTTTATATACTCTTCTTCCAACTTTTTTTCTTCCTCTAGAAGCAAATTTTTTTTAGGAGAGTGAATGGGTTCTGTTACTACATCCTCTACCTCTTCTTGCACAGCTATTTTTACAGTCTGACCTACTTGTACATTTCCTAATACTAAAATTGGATTTATTGCATTTTCTTTTGTAATGGTCCACTCTTTATTATGTATTTCAAAATGTAAATGTACACCAGAGGAATATCCTGTATTCCCCATTTCACCAATCAATTCCCCTTTTTTTACCAATTGTTTTTCCTTTACATGCAGTTTATTTAGATGAGCATAGACCGTTTCTAAGTCATTTTCATGTTTAACAAAAATAACATTGCCATAGGATTGAGAATAATAGGATTTTGTTACGACCCCTTCATCTACCACATACACTTTGTCTCCAAGATCTCCTGCAATATCTATTCCTTTATGTGTCCCATTTCTTGTATTAAAGGTATCCGTTATTATTCCTTCACTTGGCCAAGTCCATGCTTTTGTGCGGTCAGCGAGGGAAAATGCTTTTGCTTGTGAATGCTTGCCCCCTAAAAACAGTAAACTTATAAATAATAGCATAATAGCGGCTATAAGTATTCGCCTAATATAGTCTCCCATTAGTATCCTCCTTTTCCTTTCGTATCAAAAGACAGTCTTGTATGGAAAATTTACATGAAGAGGTCCATTTAAAATTCACCTATTGCAATTGACATTTACATAGATTCCTACTCTTCATATACAGATATACAATAAAATCAATTTTTTTACTAAACATGCATTGTATCTGTTTGCTCCTATTAAAATGTATTAGCAATTCTTTCTTTTAACTAACAGTCCCTACTGTTTCTACTCTTTCAACTTATGAGTACATGTTAATTGTTAGAACTATAGAATAGGCAGCTGTAAAATCTTTCCCTTCTTTCACTTATAGTTGTTTAAAAAGGCAACAAAAATTATTTTATTCATTTATTCTTTTTTTATCCTATTTTGTTCCAAGCTTTGATAAAAGGAAGAATATATTTTCTCAAAATAGCTTCCTTTATTAATTTCATGGGGAAGCACTATTTTATAAAATTAGAACATAAAAAGAGGCTGGGACATAAGCATTTCAATCAAAAACAAACACGAACTATAATGTAATTAAATTACATTATAGTTCGTGTTTGTTTTTTTAGAAAAAGATTTAAAAACGAAGTGTAATGGAGCGGAGGACGCTCGACTCCTGCGGGAAAAAGAGACGCTTTAGACCCCGCAGCGAATGCGAGGAGGCTCAGCTTCCTCCCCGCGGAAAGCGAGCGTCTGTAGCGCAATGGAACGACTTAGTTTTTACACTTAACTATATTTAAAAACATAGATAACCCTCATGAGAAAGTAGCTTTATTTAAGAGCTAAATTAAAGATTGTTCGTCTTTAAAGATTAATTATTTAGTTTTGTCCCAGCCTCTTTCCCTTTATTCTTTTATATCCACTCTATTTGCAGCAACTGGAACA
Source organism: Niallia sp. HCP3S3_B10 (assembly GCF_052064465.1). NCBI lineage: Bacteria > Bacillati > Bacillota > Bacilli > Caryophanales > Bacillaceae > Niallia > Niallia sp. HCP3S3_B10. Next base: position 29,544 of record NZ_JBQHVO010000014.1, read on the forward strand.
GCTAATTCTTTCGTTAATTGAAATTCACCAACTGCTTCAACTTTCGTATTCTCAAACTTAACTGTTGAGTATTTAAAGTCCTTTGCAGTTAAAAGGATAGATTCGATTGCATATAACGTCTTCTGATCCTCTTCCATTTTACTTTCATTCGACAAATGGACAATTAACTGCCTTTTCCCTTCGTCCTTTGAAACCTTATCAATATCAATTGTATCAGGGATTGATGCTGTTAATCCATGTGTTTCCATATCATCTTCCATTGCATCAAAAGCATTTTCAATTGTATCATAAGGTTTTTCCCAAGGTACATATAATGGTTTTTCTGTTGATTCATCTTGCAAAAGGAAGTAGGCACGTTTTTCCAGCGGACTATATTCAATAGTCGTTTCTTTTCGATTACCGAGCTCAACTCCTAGTTTTCCGTCTGTATAAAACATCATTTTCTTTGCACCAATTGTCTGCAATTGCTGCTGAATTAGTGTATTAAAAAAGTCCTCAGAATGTGAACCAATGTTCGTCAATTTTTGTTTCGTGTCTACTTCGATGGTATTATTACTTAAATGATAAGTAAACAGCTCTGGACTAATTGGAAAATAGTCACTTAACTGTTTATTAACACCAATCATTTTATCTATATTTTGAACATATAAATCAAACCTAGATAAATGATTCGGATTTTCAACTAAAATGCTAACAGGAACAATCACTTGGATATTTTGATCAGGAATTGGATAGGTTATTACCTCAGAATCACCTACGTCTTCATGATATATAGCAACTTTTGTAAGAGCCGGTGAGGCCATTTTCGTTTGCCGATCCGTAATTTCAGAATTTTGTATTTCATTTTCTTCTACCTTTTCGGACACACTATTTTTCATTAAAGCAGAATTATCAGCAACTTTACTTTCGCTCTCCAATGATTCATTGCTGTCCAAAAAACTTTGACTAATAATAAATAGAATCATCATTGTGCATACTGTCGCCAATATTGGCATGAATACTCTTGTTTTGTGAACAGATTTCTTTCTCATTTGGATAGTATGATAAATAAATTCCGGGCTCCGTTCATCTTTAATAGATGGCAATTGCTTAAGGGTTTGCTTGATTTTTTCATCATTCCACTTTTGTTTCGGCATAAGAATCCTCCTTCCCCCCGTTTTCCTCTAAAAAGGTCCGTAGTGCCTTTAATGCTCTGTGCTGTGTTGTTTTCACTTTACTTTCTGTCCATCCAAGTGTTTTCGCTGTCTCTGATATGGAAAGTTCTTGAATATATCGAAACACAATAACCATTTTCTGGTCTACTGTACAATATTGTAACGCATTGTAAACACTCTTCATTTCTTCCGATTGCATGGTAATTTCTTCTGGAAGAAATCCATCTGCTTTTATTTGCTGTTTGGACCAGTCAAACTTATCAATAATACGCTCTTTCCAATTCTTTTGTTTACGAAAATGGTCGATGGCAACATTTCTAGCAATACTAAATAACCAGGTTTTCTCCGTACTCTTACCCTCAAAGCGATGATAGGAATTTAGAACACGAATATAAACTTCTTGTACTAAATCTTCTGCCGTCTCCTTGTGATTTACCATATAAAATAAAAATTGAAAAACGTCATGATGATACTTAGTATAGATTTCATCAAAAACGGAGTTCATCTTTTCCCCTCCCCCGTTCAATATATTAGTCGTAATTTAGTGTCATTAGTTTCAGTATTTTATAATTAATTCTAGTTTCTTTTACTTATTCCTTATAATGTGCAACTATCATCAGTACTTTTTCTTCATCCCATACTGATAGTTGAAACATTTTGAGCACTCACATACAGTTGATCTCCCGCCTATTTTTCTTGAAATTACTTAGCAAGCGTTCCGTCTTACAGAAGTTTAATAGTGGAATAAATATAATAAAAGGGGGTCAAGAAAAGTTTACCCTTACAAGTTATACTTGCATGTAGTAACATTCCTACATACAAAATGGAAAAATAGCTTGTAGGGTCAAAATCCTTCCATGACACCCCCATATGTTCTATTATGTTAAATTGTTTCTCATGAATCAAGAAGAATCGGCACTTTCTCTAATTTTCTTCTTTATTTCGAGGTAAAAAGATAAAAAATGTCGTCCCTCGACCATATTTACTGTAAACAGAAATATCGCCACCATGGGCGTCAATGATATTTTTTACAATAGCTAATCCTAGGCCAGTCCCTGCATTCCCTCTTGTTCTTGCTTTATCTGCTTTATAAAAACGTTCAAAAACATATGGCAAATCTTCCTCAGGAATACCTGCCCCTGTATCCTCCACTTCTATATATACTCCGTAATCATCAGAACGAGCACGTAAAGAAACAGTACCCTCACTCGGCGTATGTCGTAAACTATTATCCATTATATTGGTTAAAACTTGCTCGATACGATCTGGATCCAGCTCATATTCACCAATATCTTCTGAAATAAAAACAGTAAAAACTATTTCCTTCTCTTTCGCAATTGTTTTAAACTTTCTTGCAACGCGGTTTATAAAGCTATTTAAATCAACTTGTTCTTTTCTTAGTTCTAAGTAGCCAGTTTCCATTCGGGCTAAATCTAGAAATTCATTTACTAAGCGCCCCATTCTTAATGACTCATCGTAGATTATCCGTGCCATTTCTCTCTTTTCTTCCTCTGATTCAGCAATATTATCTACAATTGCTTCACTATATCCTTGTAACATACTTATCGGAGTTCTAAGTTCATGAGAAATATTCGCAATAAAATCAATCCGCAACTTATCTAATTTCCGTTCCTCTGTCATATCGCGAATAACCACAATTGCTCCCCTAATATCCTTTTTATTATAAAGGGGACTAACAATCATAACCCAGTTTCTGCCTTGTAAAGTGATTTCATCTATTTGTTCGTTACCAGTATGGACGGCAAGCTGAAATAATTTCTTCAGTTCATTAGGAATTTGCGCATGCATATCACTTAATTCGCCTTTTTCATAATACCAGTGTTGCAAGAATTTTTCTGCTGGTGGATTGGTAAGGAGCAAGCTCCCATTTCGATTAAGTGTTAGTACCCCATCTGCCATTCCACTTAAAATATTATCCAACTGTTCTTTTTCTTGGCTTAAGGCGTTCATATTAAAATGTAATCTTCTTGCCATTTCATTGAACGCAATCGAAAGTTCACCGATTTCATCTTGCGCCATTATAGGTACCTTTGTCGAAAAATTCCCTTGAGATACTTCAAAGGCAGCTTCTCTCATCTTTCTTAAAGGCGCAGTAATTCTTGTTAATAAGAAAAACGCAAATATCGTCGTTAAAATAATGGCAATAACAGCAGCTAATACGATAAATTTAGCTGTTGACTGCTTAGATTCATTCATCGATTGTAAAGACTGATAAATAAAAACAGCCCCATCATTCCCATTAACATGTAGGGGAGAACCTACGATTGCTACCTGCTCAGGTGTATCATCCTTATTCTTCCATCTTGTCATCACAACGGTTGGCTCATTACTTGATGCCACGTTTTTTAATGCTTCATTTTCTTCAATGTAAGAAACGGAAAGTTCCTGTAGACGACTCTCTGGATAATAATAAATTTGGTCAGGAGAAGAAATGATGAATGCTCCAGTCGAATGATCTAAAAGTTCCCCTACAATTTCTAATCCAGTCTGATTATTATGTTCTTTCATTATTTCTGATATTTTAGTTGCTGTATTGGTTAATTCAGTTTCCGTTTGCTCTGTATAATATTGCTCAAAATACTCCAGTAGCATGATTGTAAGAATCGTTAAAACAACGGAAACCAGCAATAAAAAGGTTATCCAAAGCTTAAATACTACGCTTCGCCAAAACTTCATCCATTGTTAACCTCAAACTTATAGCCTACTCCCCAAACAGTAACAATCATGCTAGCTGCCTCTTCCGAAACGCGATTAAGCTTTTCTCTTAATCTTTTAACATGTGTATCGACTGTTCTTAAATCACCAAAAAATTCGTAATGCCATACTTCTTTTAATAGTAATTCTCGATCAAATACCTTATCTGGTGACTTAGCTAGGAAATATAATAGTTCATATTCCTTTGGAGTTAAGCTTACTTCTTTACCGCTAGCTAATACACGATGTGCATCATGATCAATGGTTAATGCTGGAAATATGATGACGTCCTTTGATGAGCTGTCACTTTGTTCAAATGTAGTGGTGGTTGAACGTCTCAAGAGTGCTTTTACTCTTAAAACTACCTCTCTAGGACTAAATGGCTTTACAATATAATCATCTGTACCAACTTCAAATCCTTGAACTCTATTTACTTCTTCCCCTTTAGCAGTAAGCATGATAACAGGAGTAGTTTTTTTCTCTCTTAACTCCTTGCATACCTCCATACCATCTTTTCCAGGCATCATCAGATCGAGTAAGATAACATCATAATCAGTGTTTAATGCCTTAGAAAGAGCGCTCACTCCATCTTCCGCTTCCTCTACAGTAAACTCTTCTCTTTCTAAGTACATTTTTAAAAGACGTCTAATTCTTTCTTCGTCATCTACCACTAGGATTTTAATTTCCTTCTCCATCGTTCATACCTCCTAACAAAATACACGAAACGATATATTGTCCTATTATGTTTCGTATGTTACATGTATAAATAAATGCAATGTATGTTATGGACTATTATTTATACTGCAGTTTTCCAATTAAATAGTAAATTATTTAGATGATTTCTCTTATTTGTCACATTTATTATAGCATTATTATCATGCAGATATTGTTATCATCCCATTGCCATATGTGACACTTTTATGAACTTTTGTTGATTTACCTATTTATAACAGAACAAATGAGAAAGCTTTTTCTGATATTCAGTGAATAATTAGAAGCAGCAGAGGAAAGTCATTGTATTAAATAAACTCTCTCCAGCTGAAATCATATATATAGTATAATTACCCCTTCTTTTTCTGTGCTTCTGCTCTCAATAACTTCACTTCATGTGCAGTAAGTTCCCGAGCATCTCCAGGTTGTAAACCATTTAAATTTAAGAAAGAATATCTTTCTCTTTTTAATTTCATAACAGGTGTTCCAATCGCCTCAAACATTCTTCTTACTTGACGATTTCTTCCCTCATGGATTTTCAACTCAACGATACTTGTTCCTTTTTTCTTATCGACAGACAGGATTTTTGCTCTTGCTGGAGCAGTTTTTCCATCCTCTAGCATAATGCCTCTTTCCAATTGCTTTACTTTTTCCCGCGCTGGTATTCCCTTCACTTTAGCAACATAGACTTTTTCAATTTCACCCTTTGGATGCATCATTAAATTAGCAAATTCTCCATCGTTCGTTAACAAAATAATGCCAGATGTATCATAGTCTAGGCGTCCAATTGGATAAATTCTTGCTTCTATTTCAGTGAAATAATCTGTGACGACTTTTCTCCCTTTATCATCATTAACACTAGAGATTACTCCTCTTGGTTTATATAGTATGAAATAAACAGGTTCTTCTCTTTCTACAGGGATGCCACTTACTTCAATTTTATCGTTAGAACCGACTTTTACGCCTAACTCTTTAACTGTTTTTCCATTAACCCTTACTTTTCCTTCAAGGATTAATTCCTCTGCTTTTCTTCTTGATGCAATTCCTGCATGTGCAATTACTTTTTGTAGTCTTTCCAACTCTATCACCTCATCCAATTTCTCAACAGTAAAAAATGATTGATCGTTTTTATAAAGTATTTCTAAATGTTTATCCTATTTTTATAGTGTCAATTTATTAGAAAATAGACTAATTCAAAACGCTTGATCGTTCTTTTTTTGCCATTCCTATGAATTATGACATAAATTGATGAAATTTCAAAGAAATCTTTGAAATTAGGGGGTGCTACTCATTAAATACTACCAAAATTAAAAACCATTTTTAGAACTCACTTAGAGAGAATCTGGTAAACTAAAAAACAAAAAAAATGCCTTAAGACAAAGTTCCTAAACAAAAACTTCACCTAAGACATTTTGTTGTTATTTTCCAAACATTAAAGTTACCACAACAATAGCAGCGATAAATCCAACAAGATCTGCTAGTAATCCGACTTTTAGGGCGTCCCCCATCTTCTTTATCCCTACAGCACCGAAATAAACGGTTAATACATAGAGGGTTGTATCTGTGCTTCCTTGTATGACAGAAGCAAGCCTTCCAATAAATGAATCAGGTCCATAGGTAGAAATTAAATCGCTTGTCATTCCTAATGCCGCATTTCCTGAAATCGGTCTAATAATGGCAAGTGGTGCTACTTCAGATGGAACCCCGATAAAGTCTAATACCGGCTTGAGAAAGCTCATAAAATACTCTAATGCCCCAGATGCACGAAAAATAGAGATTGAAACGAGCATTCCTACTAAATATGGAATAATGGAGAAAGCAATCTGAATTCCTTCTTTTCCACCTTCTACAAAGCTTTCATAAGTTGGAACTTTTTTAAATGTCCCATACAGTAAAATAAACCCAATGAGGGAAGGAATCATCCACAATGAGATTAAAGAAATTATTTCCATCACTCATCACCCTTTCCGCATTCTCTTATGGTAAAAATAGCGGTCAATCAAAATCCCACCAATACAAGAGAAAATGGTTGCGATAATGGTTGGTCCTACTATATCTGTTGGAGACGCAGAATGATAGTTCATTCTAATTGCAATAACCGTTGTCGGAATTAAAGTTATACATGATGTGTTTAGGGCAAGAAAGGTAATCATACTGTTACTGGCTGTATTCTTGCCACCATTTAATCTTTTCAACTCTTCCATTGCTTTAATTCCTAATGGTGTTGCCGCATTCCCTAATCCAAATATATTTGCAATCATATTCGATAATATATACCCCATTGCAGGGTGATTCTTTGGAACCTCTGGAAATAGCTTTGCTACAATTGGCCTAAATAGGTTTGTAAGTTTTCGGAGCAAGCCTGCCTGCTCCGCTATTTTCATCATTCCAAGCCAGAAAACAAGTACACTAATCAGGCCAATACATATTGTCACTGCTTCTTTTGCCCCAGAAAAAATTGCTTTATTAACCTCATCCATTGTCCCATTAATAGCTGCAAAAACAATGCCAATTATAGCAAGGGCAGCCCAAATATAATTAACCATCCTTGCCAACCCCAGTCATTGCCATAAACATATTCTTGAAATAATCTAAAAAGCTTTTGGTTTCTTTGTTCTTATCATGTTTAAAATGAATAGGGACACTATCAACAAGCTTATCATCTAAATATATTTTTGCTTCACCAACTATTTCAGGTACATCCTCCTGATTTCTTTGCCAGTCTTCCTTTAGTTTTGTTAGTTTATACTCTACCTTAAATAAATCTTCCTCTTTCTTTGTCACAGGGAATTCAACAGCTGATTTTAAATAAATTTTATTTTTATAGAACTTATCTTTAACTGCTTTTATTTCCCCTTCCTCTAATACCTGTACCATTTTATATTGCTTAAAAGCCGTTTCAAACAGATTGATATGATCGTCCCAGTCATCAGGATCATTTAAAGTGACAGCAATATATGACACTCCATCCTTTTCAGCCGTACTAACTAACGTTCTTTTTGCTCTCTTCGTATAACCAGTTTTTCCTCCAGTTGAATATTCATAAAGACTTGTTAATAGTTTATTTTTATTTTTCCAGACACGATCCCATTTATCATTGGAGCTTTCAGAACGATAGCTTTCTGTTCCAGCAATTTTTTTATATGTATCATTGTTCATTGCATAGCGGGTAAGTAATGCCATATCATATGCTGAAGAATAGTGGTCTTCATGATCATCAAGTCCATGAGGGTTAGCAAAATGCGTGTTTTTCATTCCGATTTCTTCTGCCTTTTGGTTCATTAAATAGACAAATCCATCTAAACTTCCACCAACAGTTTCCGCAATTGCAACTGCAGCATCATTTCCTGAACGAAGCATTAAGCCATATACTAAATCCTCTAATTTAATTTTTTCCCCTTCTTGTAGATAGATAGACGATCCTTCTGTTTTTATGGCCGTACTACTGACAGTCACAGTCTTATCCAATTTTCCAGACTCAATTGCAAGAATGGCTGTCATTATTTTTGTTATACTGGCAATTCTTCTTTGCGTATATGCATCCTTTTCAAAAATAACTCGTCCAGAATCTTGTTCCATTAAAATAGCACTTTGAGCGCTCACGTACATTTGTGCACTGCTTTTTTGTGGAATAGCAAGGAACAGAATGGAGGTAATGATAGTAAAAATAATAATTTTACGTGATTTCATTTAACACAACCTCGTCTCCTTTTATGATTTGTACAAGTTTATGAAAAGAAAGACAGGCATATGACTATAATTCATGCTTTACTAGGAAATAAAAAATATGCAGCCCAGTATACTGCGCTACATACCAAAGATAGCTTTATATTTTTTTACATCTTTTTGCAAATTTACTAGGCTTTCCAGTTAATAAGGTCTCCACTTTAATTCACTTGCTTTTAAAAATCTGTTTTCAACATCTTTCCAATTAACGATATTCCACCAATTTTCTACATACTTTCCTCTATTATTTTTATACTGTAAATAGTAAGCGTGTTCCCAAACATCTATTACTAATAATGGAATGGTATCCCATTGTGTTAAAAGCATATGACGCTCAGATTGAAGAACTTCTAAATGCCTTGCTCTTGGAGACCATACTAAAAGCGCCCAGCCAACACCCTCTACCGCTTTCGCTGCTTCTGTAAAGTGCAGCTTAAATGCTTTGTAACTACCGAAATAATCCTTTATCTCTTCCAATAACGCCCCTTTTGGCTCCCCACCGCCATTGGGACTCATATTACTCCAAAAAATCGTATGGAGATAATGTCCTGAACCATGAAAAGCAAGCTCTCTAGACCAATGTTTCACAAGTGTAAAATCATTATCCTTTCTTGCTTCTTTCAACTTTTCCTCTGCCTTGTTTAGCCCATCCACATAGGATTGATGATGTTTCTGATGATGCAACTCCATTATTTCTTTTGAAATATAAGGCTCTAGTGCATCATAAGCATAAGGTAGTCTTGGCAATTGATGTTTCCCAACGGCTATGTTTGGCTCCTTCATAAATATTGTTCCAAGCTGTTGTCTTTGTGCAAAATAGCTTTCCATCTGATCATGGAGCTCCTCTGCCTCGTGTTGTATTTTAATTAATTCTTCTGTTTCAATGGGTCTTCTTTGAACCCCTTCCATTAAATACGAAAACTTATCAAGCCTTTTCCATATACTTTCTTCCTTTTGTACTTCTTCTGCCTCTAATAAGCTTTTTAATTGCTGGTTCCAAATCAACACATTTCTTACATATTCATTATAACTACTCATCTATATGTCAACTCCATTCCTTCGAAAATCGTTCTTATAAAAGGTATGACAATAAAGGTGGCATCATGTCTTTAAAATGCAGTCAGCGCATATCTTCTAGGACAGTAATTCTATTAAAAAACATAATACACGCTTTCTGCGGGTGATAACCAAAAGCGTCTATTCGAAAAAATAAAAAACCCAAACAATTATACGAAATTTTTGTTAACATCTCGTATAATTGTTTGGGTTTATATTTGGTCGGAATACTTAAGTACCAGCGTTTTTTAATCTTCTATTTGCTGAAAAGATTCAAAAAACAAATCTGCTTCTTCTTGATTAAACTCTTCTTCTTTTTCTGTTAATGGAGGAAGTTCTCCTAAATTCTTCAAGCCAAAATGATCTAAAAATTCCTTTGTTGTTCCATAAAGGATTGCTCTTCCTGCCCCATCTGCCCTACCAACTTCTTTAATTAGCGCTTTAGCAGCCAGTGTATGAAGTGGTCTTTCTGTTTTAACCCCTCGTATATCCTCAATTTCCGCCCTTGTAATTGGCTGTTTATAGGCTACGATTGCTAACGTTTCTAATGCAGCCTGCGATAAAGTGGAAGCATGGGGAGATTCCACTAACTTCTTTAAATAATCCGAATGCTCCTTCTTTGTGGCGAATTGATAAGTACCAGCTATTTCAATAATGGAAATTCCTCTGGATTTATCTTTACGATAATTTTTAATTAACTCATCTACTAATTGTTCGACCTCTAATTGCTCCAAATCTAGGACATGCATTAATTGCTTGATCGTTAATCCTTCATCTCCGGCAGCAAATAAAAGACTCTCAACAATCGCTTTCCAGTCATTCACTTTCAACCTTTTATTCAACTTCCTTTCCCATTACAAAAATATCTGCGAAGTTTCCTTCTTGTTCCACAAATATTTGTCTTCGCTTTAAAAGTTCTAGTATAGCCAAAAAAGTCACTACAATATGTGATTTTGTCGCAACTGGAAAAAGTTCATCAAAAGATGTTCTCCCTTTTCTATTACGTAAGAAACCAACAATTTCATCCATTCGACTTTCAATCGGTATTTCTTGCCTCGTGATTTTTGTTGCAAGTGGCGCCTGCAACTTTTTTCGTTTAAGCAATTTTTGAAAGGCAGCTAGCATATCATATAAAGAAACATCTAATTCTTGCTTTGCCATTTCCTCGGTCTTTAAGCTGAAATCTGATAAATCACTCGGAGGTTTTGTAAATATAAGCCCTCTTTCTAATTCCATCTCTTTTAAATCGTCGGCTGCCTCTTTAAATTTCCGATATTCTACTAACCTTTCAATTAAGTCTTCTCGTGAATCCTCTTCCGGTTCATAGATCATATCGTCATCCAGTAAATCTTCCTCGTGCTTTGGCAAGAGCATTTTGCTTTTAATTGCTAGAAGCGTTGCTGCCATCACCAAGAATTCACTTGCTACATCTAATTGTAAAACCTGCATAGCATGAACATAATCTAAATATTGTTCGGTAATTTCTGCTACGTTAATATCATAAATATCAATTTCCAATTTATTGATTAAATGAAGAAGCAAATCTAGCGGTCCTTCAAAACTATCAATTTTCACATTATACTGCATCATTCTCACCAAAATCCTAATAGAATACCCTTAACTTAATAATGATAGTATTAGTATAGAGGAAACACAATAGTTATCCAACAGAAAAATCATCCAATTCACTATTTTATAGCATATCATTACATTTTTTTTCATTTATCGATATAATAACAACCATATAAATAGCATTTTCCAAGCTTAATTATTAATATAATGAAAGTTATGTACAATGTTGGCTTTTATCTTTAAGCCCAGCCTAATAATAAAGGAGACGATTATGTATCCAAAAGAATATCTGCAATTTCTTGTTCATTTTCATGGGGATCAAGATTTTTTTGAGTGTCATGAAATATTAGAAGAATACTGGAAAAAGGTCGATTGTCGGAATAAGGAATCCATTTGGGTAGGATTCATCCTCATGGCCGTCTCTGCCTATCATCATCGAAGGGAAAATTTCAAAGGGGCACATAAAACAATCATGAAAAGCAGGAAGCTTTTAGAAAAACACAAAGAAGGCTTACATGTGTTAGGACTTGATGGGGAAGGTTTACTCCATTTATTAAGGCAACAAGAAAAAAATATCGCGCAAACCCTTTTATTTCGTCCTTATCCGTTACCTATTTCTGATTCCCACCTAGAAAAACAATGTAGAAAGTTGGCACACTCCATGGAAATCAGCTGGAATAACCAAAAAGATATCCCCATAGAAATTATACATCGCCATTTAAAACGTGATAGAAGCCTCGTTATCCAGGAGCGCGAAGAGGCTATTCAGAAGCGTCAAAGAGAATAGGCACTATTTTTAGCCAATTAAAAAGAGACTATTTCAGACAGGAAAAACGTTAGATGTTTTTTCCACAACTGAAACAGTCTCTTCTACTATTTATCTACTTGAACACCATCGCTACACTTAGATAAAAAATTCACAATTAATTCATTTGATTTCATTGTACGATTAGGATAAAGCCCTTTAACAGCCTGTACCATGGATTTCCCAACACCTTGGTGTCTATGAGATGGATTTACAGATATATGATGAATCGTAATAGAAGCTTCGTCTTCAAAAATAACACCGATTAAACCAATAATATCTTCTTCATCTTTCCACAGAAATAATTGCCAGTTTTCATCCGTCTCATATTGTTTAATTGTTTGTTGTAATACTTTTAAATCTTTTTCTGTAGGCATAAAAGATAATAATCCCATTGCAATCTTTTCAAATGCCTTTTTATATCGAATAATCATTAATATCCCTCATTATTTTTAAAACATAGTCATTAACAGTTTTCCCATCAAGAATAAGATTCAATCAATCTTTCCTGATCTAAAATCAAAAAAATATTCATCTGCACCGAAGTTGCCACGAATTTATTATCATCTTCTTCCCTCTTTTGCAAGAATTATCTAGGACCGGCCAAAAAAAATTATATATGTTATTGGTTCTATCATACATAAATTAGTGATATTCTTCAATGAAAATCTTATAAGCATTAGGATTCATTACCACATATGCCCAATTACCTAATTTCTTTTAACATTCTTTCTAATTCTTACACCAATAAGCTTCCTTTTTAACAAGTAATGTAAACGTAAATACTCGATGTTAAAACTCTAGTTAATACTATATAAAATATGCACGCATCTACAAAAAAGCTACAAAAAACTTTATTTTTTTAAGCATTATGGAGAATAATAAAGGGAAAGAAAAAACAATATGACTATAAATAGGAAACTTATTACTATTTATATACGTCTATTAGATATAGTCACTTGATATTAAGTAACTATATGCTATTTCTAAGAGATGGGCATATAGTCTACTTAAAACTAGTACATCAGAAGGAAATACAGGAGGGAATTAAATGAAAAAAAATAAAATACTACTATTGATACTTGCATTCTTACTAGTGTTACCAATACCAGCTTACGCAGATGTTGCAGTAGGCGATATGATTGTTACACTAGGTGAGAATTTAACAACAGAGCAGAAGCAGCTTTTATTAACCGAAATGAATGCTCCTGAAGATGCCGAAATCATAACAGTTTCCAATCAAGAAGAACATCAATATTTAGGAAATTATATCTCAAAATCGTTAATTGGTACTAGAGCGATTTCCTCTTCTGCGATTACAATTGGGGACAAAGATACTGGTATTCAAGTAACAACGAAAAATATAAACTGGGTTACTGATGAGATGTATATTAATGCATTAATAACTGCAGGTGTAAAAGATGCAAAAATTTATATTACCGCTCCTATTGAGGTTTCAGGTACTGCTGCCTTAACAGGTATTATTAAAGCATATGAGGTGTCAACCGATACCGTAATCCCCGAAGACGTAAAACAGGCAGCAAATGAAGAAATGGTAGAAACAGCTAATTTAGGAGAAGATATTGGACAAGAAGAAGCTACTGCTCTAATGGCAAAAATTAAAGAACAGATAGCGGAGGAAAAACCACAAACGGTTGAAGAGGTACAAACAATCATACAAGATTCTGCGAAAGAATTAAATATCACTTTAACAGATGAGCAGTTACAGAGCCTTATTTCTTTCTTTAATAAACTAAAAGAGCTTAACATAGACTGGAATCAAGTAGGAAATCAACTAAGTGAAGCGAAAGATAAACTCACTGGATATTTAGAAAGCGAAGAAGGAAAAAGCTTCTTATCAAAGATTAAAGAAGTCTTTGCAAGCATAGTGGATGCAATTAAGTCTTTCTTTTCTTAATGAGCCACAAAAAATCCGGACAACCATACGAAATTTCTGTATAGTTGTCCGGATTTTTTATTTGCTTTATAAAAGGCTGTTTCGGTATTGTTCCATCACACATCGATAGCCAATGGAGCGACTTCATTTTTCTGCCTGACTATTTTAAAAAACTTAGATAACCAGTATGAGAAAGTAGTTTTAATTAAGCACTATATTTGAGATTGTTCGTCTTTATAGATTGGCTAATTAATTTTTTCCAACCTCTATTTTTTTAAAGAAGCAGCTTCTTTATACGGTAAATCTAATCGTAATAAATCTTCAAATGTTTCTCTTTTCACTACTAATCTTGCTTCCCCGTTTTCCACAAAAACTACTGGAGGTCTTGGAATCCGATTATAATTATTTGCCATGGAATACCCATACGCACCAGTACAAAATACAGCAAGGACATCTTTGTCATCCGCCTTTGGTAAAGGCAAGTCCCAAATAAGCATATCACCTGATTCACAGCATTTCCCTGCAATTGAAACTGTTTCATCTGGTGTTTGTAGAGGCTTATTTGCAAGAACCGCTTCATATTTTGCTTGATATAAAGCAGGACGAATGTTATCACTCATTCCTCCATCAATCGCTAAATAATTTCTGACATTTGGGACTTCTTTTCGTGAACCAATTTGATATAGTGTAGTCCCAGCATCTCCTACAAGAGATCTTCCTGGCTCAATCCATATTTCTGGCATTTTCATATTCAGATAGCTTACTTGTTCTTTAACTTCCTTAATGATTACTTCTACATATTCAGCGGGCTTGATTGGTTGGTCTTCCTCTGTATAGCGAATACCAAAGCCACCACCTAAATTTAAGACCTGTGACTCAAATTCATGCTTCGCTTTCCAATCTGTTAAATGCGCCATTATTTTTTTTGCAGCAAGTACAAAACCTGTTGTATCAAAAATTTGGGAGCCAATATGGCAATGAAGTCCTAAAACTTCTAAAAATGGTGACTCTTTCGCCTTCAACAAAGCGGCCTCTGCTTGTCCATTCTGCAAGTCAAATCCAAACTTTGAATCTTCCTGCCCTGTTAATATATAGTCATGCGTATGTGCTTCAATGCCAGGAGTTACCCTTAAAAGAATAGACACTTTTGTCTTTTTTTCTTCACATAATTGATGAAGCATTTCAAGTTCATAAAAGTTATCAACGACAATACAGCCAATCTTATAATCGATTGCCATCAATAGCTCCTCTTTACTTTTATTATTCCCATGAAAATGTATTCTTTCTACAGGGAAATCAGCAGCAATAGCTGTATATAATTCACCACCAGAAACAACATCCAATGATAAGCCTTCCTCATTTGCTAGCTGAACCATTGCAATCGTAGAAAAGGCCTTACTTGCATAAGCAACTTGCGCTTTCACACCTAATTGGTCAAACGTTTGCTTAAACCCTCTAGCTCTTTCTCTAATTAATTCAACATCATAAATGTAAACTGGTGTTCCAAATTTTTTGACTAATAAAAGCGTATCTACGCCACCTATTTCAAGATGACCAGCATCATTTACTTTTGAAGTTCCGTAATAGTGCATTGATTCCCCTCTATTCTTCCATAAAATATTATAAATGCTCCTAATCACAAACAGACAGTCTAAAGAAAGCACTTGTCTGTTTGTGAAACTTATTTCTATCCCGCCAGGAAGGCCATAACACTCACCATCAAATCACGATTTAAAAAGATTGAAGAGGAATACAGCTCGTAAAAAACGATTCATTCAACTAACATTTCAAGTTAGGTAAAATGCCAATTGATTGAAGTTTCACTTTATTATTAGCTCACTTTAATTATCCAAATGTACCATAATTTCAGGCAATTCTCAATAGCTGATCATCTAATTTTACCAAAGAGAACGGACAGTTATTCACTCTCTAAGGAGCTTTAAATAATCTGCCCGTTCTCGCTCACTACTATTCAAGAATCAAATTGCCTCTTTTTTTGCTTACGGCTGCTTAAAACGATCTTGTGGATGTAAATGACTAGGTCTAATTCTGTTACCTGGAACCGTACGGCGTAAAAGAATTTGTGCAAAGGCTTTTGGATAAAAAGGGATAAACGGCCATAAATAAGGGACATTTAATGTTCTTGTCCGGATTAGAAATAAAAGATAGACAGTTATTCCAATAAAAAAACCTGGTGTATGGAATATTGCTACAACTATTAATAAAATTAATCGTACAAGTTTGTTCGCTATTCCTAACTCATAACTAGGTGTAGCAAAGTTACCAATTGCCGCAACTGACACATAAAGAATAACCTCTGGAACAAATAAACCTACATCTATTGCGATTTGTCCAATTAGAACTGCGGCAATTAGTCCCATTGCGGTTGACAGTGGTGTTGGCGTATGAATGGCTGCAATCCGCAAAAATTCTAATCCTAGATCTGCAATAAAGATTTGGACGACAATTGGAATATTTGTTGTTTCATTTGGTCCAATAAAAGATAGTCGCTCTGGTAATAAGGATGGCTCTAATACAACTAAAAACCAAAGAGGAAGGAAAAAAATCGAAGCAAAAACACCTAAAAATCTAACCCATCTTATAAAGCTACCAATTAATGGTGCTTGCCTATACTCTTCTGCATGCTGTAAATGATGAAAAAAGGTTGCTGGTGTAATAATGACACTTGGGGATGTATCTACATAGATAACCACATGTCCTTCTAATAAATGAGTCGCCGCTACATCCGCTCTTTCGGTATATCTAACTAGAGGATATGGATTATAGCTTTGCTTTAATAAAAATTCCTCAATTGTTTTATCCGCCATCGTTAATCCATCTGCTTTAATATTTTTCAGCTCTTTTATGACAATGTTAATTAAATCAGGATCTGCTACTCCATCAATATAACCAACAGCAATATCTGTTTTAGAGCGCTCTCCTACTCTCATAATTTCAAAGCGTAATCGCTCATCTCTAATTCTTCTTCTTGTAATGGCTGTATTTACGATAATATTTTCAACAAAACCATCTCGTGAACCACGAACTACCTTTTCTGTGTCTGGTTCTTGTGGCATTCTTCCTGGATAGCTTCTGACATCTACCACTAACCCATGATTATAGCCTTCTACCACAATGGCAATTAATCCTGAAAGTACTTGATCTACTAATTCATCCATTTTTTTAATCGGCTGTACACTTTGATGAACAAGTTGATTTTCCACAATATCAAATATATTTCTAGCTTGTGATTTTCTATCTGTATCATTTAAGAATAATAGCTGTTCTAATAATTCAGCAATTAAGACACTGTCACATAGTCCATTCACATAATATAAATGGACTTGTTTTTGCATTACCTTTATTTTGCGGACTCCTAAATCAAAACTCGTACCAAGTCCGACCCGGTCTTTCATATATTTTTCCACATTATCTAAATCTTCGTATATCTGCACCTTTTTTTCAGTCTTACTGCTCATAAAAACCACTTCTTTCTAATATATATTCAACTGCTTTTCTCGTAATCGGTGCTCCTTTTTCATAAGAATCTTTTTTCCCCATTTTCCCAATGTCGCCAATCCCAACTACAAGTGGTAAGTTTAACTCATCTAAGACATATACAGTATCTCCATTCACTCTTCCCAATTCGATTTCAGGAATTCCATATTTATCGACACCATAGGGAGTCAGTTCTCCATCTTGGTCAATCGCAACATCAATTTTCGTCCATTCTTCTCTTCTCGTCCTGCTTGCCACTGCAATAACTCCCAACACTTCTATATCAGGATGTGTAGCTATGTATTTCAATGCTTTTTCACCAGTACCTTCTCCAACAAACCCACTATCATCAAACATAACTAACACCGGATCCTGTTTGGCTTGCTTAATAAGACTTAAAATTTCCTTGCCGCTATGCTGGCTAGGATTACCAAATGAAGTAGATATACATCTCCCGCCTACTTCCTTTGCTACAATCTCAACGGCTCTTTTGGCATACTCATCTCCATCTGTAATAAGGATTACTTTTCTCCTATTATTCATTCTTTATACTTCCTTTCCGTTTCTAATATTATGGAATAAAATAGATCCAATGAAACAAGGAGCCAAAGATCTTACCAAAAACAAGAGCCATCATTAAAATTAATAATCGATCGTCAATTCCAATTCTTTTAGCTAAAAGGGGAAAAACATCTAAAACCTCTGTTAATGCGGCCGCAATCATTCCCACATATATTCCATCTGCCAATCCTATTAGAATAAGGAGAAAAGCCGGTAAAGAAAAAGTAGGTTCTTGTAAAAATGCGATTGTACCTAAAACAGCTCCTAAAACAGCAGCCCATTCATATGCATAGATTTTACTGAAGGTTTTAGTCAATTGTGTCAGCCTAGGAATAATGCCAAATACAGTTAAAAAAGCAACATATCCAGCACCAACCGTAATTCCCCAGGCTAGCCCTACAAAAATCACAAAAAGAATACTAATGATCATCTACTTTTTTAATACTTTCTTTATTTTCATGCATAATCATATATTGATCTAGGGACTGCTGATAGTTAAACACTTCTACTTCTAACGGGCTCGGCTCTTCATTTAGGCGCTTTTTAAAAACATGATTAAAAAATATTACCATTCCAAGTCCTAATCCGATTGAATAAGGTATTTGAAAAATTAATGGTTTTTCTATTTCCTTACCGGTAATCATCATATAAATGCGCTGATGAACCGTCTGCATACTTACATCTTCATGGAAATTCATAATCGTCAATCCAGACCCAATAAACAGCAACAACCACACTAGTATAAAAAACGGAAGGGCTACTTTTTTCTTTTCAAAAACTACCTCTATAATTGTTTGCGCAGGGCCAATCAATTGAATTTCCAGGTCTTTATATCGCTTTTTTATCTCACGGATAAGTCGTGTACTGTCTATGATAATAATATTCTTATCCTGTTCTGTTATATGGTAAAGACATACATTTTTTAGTGACGACAGCAGTTCATCTGTGGCAATGATTTGCGCAAGATCCTGTAGGAATATCCGTTCATCTGACTTTTTTTGAATACGATGCCTCATCCGAATATATATCGTCTCTGCCATAAGTTCCACGTCCTAACACACATTGTTTTCCTATTAAATGTAGTATTCGATAATCTTTTATAAAATATGATGGACTTCTAAGTGGTAATTTTTTCTTCAACCATATAATACTCCTACTCTCGATCCATTCCTCTCAATATATTGCTGTTCATTTCTTACGTAAAGCCAAATAAAAAAGTCGACAATCCTCCTATATGGAGATTTGCCGACTTTCCCATTTATAAATCCATCTGATCTTTCATTTGCAGTAAAATCTTTTTTTCTAGCCTAGAAACCTGCACTTGAGAAATACCTAGCCTTGTTGCTACTTCTGACTGTGTTTGATCTTTATAATATCTTAGATAAACAATCAGACGTTCTCTTTCATCTAATTCACGGATTGCTTCCTGCAAAGCAATCTTATCAAACCATTTGCCTTCATTGCCATCATCGATTTGATCCAATAAAGTAATAGGATCCCCATCATTTTCATAAACTGTTTCATGAATGGAGGATGGCGTTCTTGCTGCTTCTTGCGCGAGAACGATATCTTCTGGAGGTATATCTAAAAACTCAGAAAGTTCCCCAACTGTTGGTGTTCTGCCGTATTGCTTCGATAATTCGTCCTTCGCCTTACGAATTTTATTGCTTAATTCTTTTAACGATCTGCTTACCTTTACTGTTCCGTCATCACGGATAAATCGTTGAATTTCTCCAATAATCATTGGAACAGCATAGGTTGAAAATTTAACATCATAGCTTAAATCAAATTTATCCACTGATTTTAATAGACCGATACATCCAATTTGAAATAAATCATCTGGATCATAGCCTCTATTTAAAAACCTTTGCACGACTGACCAAACAAGACGCATATTTTTCTGAACGATTGTATCTCTTGCTGACTGATCTCCATCTTGGCTTCGTTTTATTAAGTCTTTGACTTCATGGTCTTTTAGATACGTTTCCTTCTTATCTTTCTTTACCTCCACATCCATAGACGATTCTCCTTAATTGCTTAGCATTTTGCTATTCATTAAATGCTTACGCAGACGAATCTCTGTTCCGCTATCTGGACTTGATTGAATTTCGATATCATCCATAAAGTTTTCCATGATGGTGAATCCCATACCAGATCGTTCAAGCTCTGGCTTTGTCGTAAATAATGGCTGTCTTGCTTCCTCTACATCGAAAATTCCTTTCCCTTCATCCCTGATCGTTAAATCAATGTATGAATCTTCTAATATAACCGAAATATAAACAATTCCACTTGGATCATTTTCATATCCGTGAATAATGCAGTTTGTCACTGCTTCTGATACAACTGTTTTAATTTCTGTTAATTCATCCATTGTAGGATCAAGCTGGGCTATAAAAGCTGCTACCGTCACACGTGCAAACGATTCATTCTGGCTCAGAGCACTAAATTGAATATGCATTTCATTTCTCATTTTAAGCTACCCCCAATCGTTGTAGGGCAAATTCTTCATTTGTTTCTAGCTTCATAATTTTAAACATACCTGACATATCAAATAAGCGCTGTACACTAGGGGAAATAGCACAAATTACCATTTCTCCTCCAAGCTGCTTTATTTGCTTGTATCTGCCCAAGATAACACCTAAGCCAGAACTGTCCATGAATGTTAAGTTTTCAAGATTTAACACAATGTGACGAATATTATAGCTCTCTATGGCAGAAGTTGCTTTTGTACGCAATTCTTCCGCATAGTGATGATCCAATTCCCCAGATAGACGTATACAAAGTACATTGTTCTTTACTTCCAACTCAATATTAAGACTCACAAGAATAGCCTCCTTATTTGGTTTAAAGAAACTATTCTAGATTTATATAGCTTTTCCTTCTCCACAGACAAAACTAGTGTTCATTCGCTAAAAAAAGAAGGAATACAAATTATTTCGACAAGATGGAAAAAAAGACTATTCTGTTTTTGTAAACATACCTGCTGATCGTTTAAATAACGTCCACCATTTTGCTTGTTTTACTTCTTTTTGAGCAACCAATGGACTTGTAACTAATGTTTTGCCATCTTGCTTATACGTAATTTCTCCAATTTCTTGTCCTTTTTGAATGGGAGCTTTTAAGTTTTTATTCATGGTAATTACTTTTTCTAACTTATCTATTTGCTCCCCTTTTTTCGTTAGGATGGAAATAGGTTCACTAGTTACCGCCGTAACTTCTTTTTCTGAACCTTTGCTTACCTTTACTTTACCAATTGCCTCTTCTCGTTTATGCAATGGATGTGTTTCATATTGACTAAATGCGTAATCAAGCATTTTGGTTACTTGAGCATTTCTTTCTTTAGATGTTGGCGCACCGAAAACAACTGCAATTACTCTCATTCCATTTTTCATAGCAGTTGCTGTTAAACAGTATTTAGCTTCAGCTGTAAATCCAGTTTTCAATCCGTCTACTCCTGGGTAAAACTTCACAAGACGATTCGTATTAACGAGCCAAAACTTTTTATCTGTATCTTCCCTTAAATAATCTTCATAGGTACCGGTGAATTTAGTAATATCTTCATATTTCAATAGCTCTTTAGCCATAAGCGCCATATCTTTTGCAGAACTGTAATGATCTGCTACCGGCAACCCTGTCACATTTTGAAACTGAGTACTTTCTAAGCCTAATTCTTTTGCTTTTTTATTCATTAAATGAACAAATTCCTCTTCAGAGCCTGCTAGTCTTTCTGCAACAGCTACTGCTGCATCATTTCCTGAACCAATAGCAATTCCTTTTAGCATTTCCTCTGTTGTCATTTCTTCTCCTGGTTCTAAGAAAATTTGCGAGCCTCCCATAGATGCCGCATGCTCACTTGTACGAATTTTCTCGTCTAGCTTTAATTTACCTTGATCAATCGCTTCCATAATAAGAAGCATTGTCATTATTTTCGTCATACTTGCTGGGGGAAGCTTTTCCTCGCTGTTTTTTTCATACATGATTGTTCCTGTATCACGATCAATTAAAATGGCTGATTTTACATTATCAACTAGCTCTTGCTTTTTCTCAGCTGCTAATGTGCTTGGTGCCAAAATTGATGTCATAAAGCAGGTAATGATTAACATTGATATGATGCGTTTCATCTATTGACCCTCCATTCTATATAGCCTCCATTTTTTCCAAAAAAGACAAGTTTATACAGCCAACCAGGAATATTCATAAAATAATTAGAATAGCCCTAAATGAAGATAGAAAGAGTAGTGCATATTATAGGAAAAGTTAGGCTAGTTTGTTGATCTAGGTTATAATTAATGGAGATTAAAGGAGGAAAACAATTGATTCATTTAAAAACACCAGAGCAAATTGCAAAAATGAAAAGAGCAGGAGAAATTCTTGCAGATTGTCATAAAGAAATAAAAAAATTAATCAAACCAGGCATTACGACCGAAGAAATTGATGTGTTTGCCGAAAACTTTATTTTACAAAGAGGGGCCACGCCTGAACAAAAAGGGTATCATGGTTATCCTTTTGCAACATGTGCATCCATAAATGATGTGATCTGTCACGGTTTCCCTTCCAAAACAATCTTAAAAGACGGAGATATTGTTACGATAGATATGGTAGTAAACTTAGATGGATGGCTTGCTGATTCTGCCTGGTCTTATCCCGTAGGAAATGTCTCAGAAGATGCAAAAAACTTATTAAAAACAACAGAAGAAGCCTTATACATAGGAATAGAACAAGCGGTGATTGGAAACCGAGTGGGAGATATCTCTCATGCCATTCAAACGTTCGCAGAAGCTAAAGGGTATGGCGTAGTTCGAGATTTTGTCGGTCATGCAATTGGAAAAGAAATGCATGAACTACCTCAAATTCCCCACTATGGTCCTCCAAAAGTAGGGACACCTCTTAAAGAGGGAATGGTTATTACAATTGAACCGATGTTAAATATCGGCATGTATCATGCCAAGGTTGATTTAGACGGATGGACAGCACGAACAGTTGATGGAAGTCTATCAGCACAATATGAACATACTATAGCTATTACATCTAATGGACCGGTTATTTTAACAAAACAATAAACATACTCCCAATGGCTTCCTTTTCGCCATTGGGTTTCTTTTTTTTACAATCTATACTATCCCTTTTTTATTTTTTTATAAAAAAATGAACTTTTTATACAGAAAAATACTCCTATATATGAGAGGTGAACGCATGAATGAGAAAAAACTCGTACAAAAGGCAAAAAAGCAAAATAAAAAAGCTTTACTTCAGTTAGTAATGCAACAAAAGGATGATTATTATCGTTTAGCCTATTCATATATGAAGAATCCTCATGGTGCAATGGATATAATGGAAGAAATGATTATCATCTTGTATGAGAAAATTGGGCAACTAGAAAAAATCGAATCCTTCTATAGCTGGAGCAAGACCATTTTAGTAAACCTTTGTAAAACAAAATTAAAAAAACAGCATAAAGAGTTACTTGTCGATGATATTGAGCTCCACTCTAGTACAACTCAAACAACAGACCCCTATAAATATAAAGCAGAGACGATGGATATAGAACAACTGCTATCATCCTTAAATCCATATCAGGCGGAAACAATTAAATTAAAATACCTACACGATTTAGATAATGCAACCATTGCAAAAATCACGAATGTCTCTGTTGGAACGGTAAAATCACGAATTCACAATGGATTAAACCTATTAAAAAGGGTCTATGGGAGGCATGATGTATGAACTCAATTGAACAGAAATTATTAGAGGAACAAAAGAAGTTAACAGACATAACTGCACCTCCAGAATTAGAACAAAGACTAGCGCAAGCGCTTTATGCTAAGCAAGTTAAATTTTTTCCTTTTAAGCGATGGGTCCCATTATCAGTAGCCGCTATTGTCTTAGTCATTTTTATTACTTACCAATCAAATGCGATTGCTTATTACGGTAAAAAGCTATTAGGTTTATTACGCTTATGACCCAATCCTTAAAAGATTTAAACGAAGATGGATTCGGGCAAAATATAGAGCAATCTTTTTTATTAGAAAATGGTACTACATTAACGATCAATGGACTTATGTCTGATGAAAATAGATTGGTTGTCTATATTACATTAGCAAATGAAGAAGGTTTACCAGATGATTTAGATCGTATTTTTACCCCTCAGAGCATTACTGGCTTTTTTACGAACGCCAATATTAATAGCTCTTACTATGAAATAAGTGATGATAAAACAAAAATGACGGGAATTTTACAATATGATTCTATTAATGCTTTTTCAAAAAAACTTAAGCTACAATACTATTACTGGAAAAATGATACCGAAATAATCGAGGGGGCGGTTACTTTTCCCTATAATCACAAAGAAGCATGGCAAACAAAAATGAAGCAATCTATTAATAAAAAATTAAAAGTCGATAAAGGAACGGTTAATTTTAAAACCATTACAGCGACCCCCACTCAAACAGTAATAGAAGGAACATTTAATGTCGAGAATTATGACCGTCTCAGTCATGGATTTGACGGAGTGGAACTTATTGTCAATGGCCAGCCCCTCCCATTAGAAGGCTACAGTAGTTCTTCATCGTTTGGTAAAAATAATGCTTTTTCCATTGAATATGGTGGGTTACCTGAAGATGTAGATTCACTCGAAATCCATATGAAAAACTTTATTGGATATAAAGAAATAAATAAATCGATTTCTCTTATTGGGGAAGAAAAAAAGAAAGTGATACCATTAGAGAATGGGGAATTGACGATAAATGACATTCAATTAAAGGATGAGTTAATGATACGTATTTCAACGAGTGATTCTATTCTATTAGATAAAGTAAGTATTATCAATGAGGCTCAAGAAAACATCCCTTTAAAAACGACAACGAATCAACAATTAGCCAAAAACAAAGATGGAACAATTATTAATGAGCGAACATTACTATTTGAAACAAACGCTAAACCTTTGGAACTTCATATTGGTGGATTGCATTATATGAAAGAGTATAATAAAAAAATAGATATTCCCTTAGAATAAACGAAAAGACTCACAAAGTATTAGCTATGAAACATAAAATAGCCTCATACAATTTGAGGCCACTGAAAAAGTGAATTACCTGGTGAATCGGTAGTTACCAAACCTTTCTAACTTAGTGTAGGTTTTTGTTTTCCGAGGCTTACCGCACGACTCACCGGGGCGAGCGCCGAGCCGCTTCACAGCTCACGCTCCTGCAGGGTCTCGGACTTTCTCGCATCTCCCGTAGGAGTCGAGCGGACGCCTCTCCAAACCAACTTATTATTCGCTTTCAAATAAATAAAACCTCATTTTATTTGGAGAACTAGACTTTTCAGTGCCCTCTACAATTTGTGGGTCTTTTTCTTGTCTTATTATTCTGTAATTACTTCATAAATTAAAGTAGGAGCCTTCACTTCATTTGCTGAAAGCTTAATATTTTCATACAATTTTTTTGTTACATCGTCAATATCTTTTGTATTACTATAAATCGTAACAAGTGATTCGCCTGCTTCGACTTTTTCACCGATTTTCTTCCGTAAAACTAAACCTACTGCAAGGTCAATTTCTGACTCTTTTGTTGCTCTGCCTGCACCTAACAGCATAGCAGCTGTTCCAATGCTGTCAGCAGTTATTTCTGCGACATAGCCAGTTTCTTTTGCTGGGAGCTCGATTATATATTTGGCCTTTGGTAATAAATCTGTTTGATCAACAACAGAAGCATCGCCACCTTGGGAACTTAAGAAAAGTTTAAATGTTTCAAGGGCTTTACCATTATCGATTACCTCTTGCAGCATTTCTCTCGCTTTATCTGTAGACTCTGCTTTTCCCGCTAAGTACACCATGTGGCTTCCTAAAGTTAAGCATAATTCTGTCAAATCTTCTGGCCCATTACCATTTAATGTATCAATTGCCTCTTTTACTTCTAAGGCATTACCGATTGCATATCCTAGAGGCTGACTCATATCAGAAATCACAGCCATTGTTTTTCTGCCAACATTATTCCCTATTCTAACCATAGCTTCTGCAAGCTCTCTTGAGGCATCTAGTGTTTTCATAAATGCTCCAGCACCTGTTTTAACATCTAAGCAAATAGCATCCGCACCTGCTGCAATTTTCTTACTCATGATACTGCTCGCAATTAAAGGAATACTATTAACGGTCGCTGTTACATCTCTTAATGCATATAATTTTTTATCAGCTGGGGTGAGGTTACCACTTTGTCCGATAACAGCCAATTTATTTTTATTTACTAAGTCAATAAATGCTTCTTTTTCTATTTCGACATGAAATCCTTTTACGGATTCTAATTTATCGATTGTACCACCAGTATGACCTAGTCCTCTTCCACTCATTTTTGCCACTGGAACACCTACAGCAGCAACTAGCGGACCTAATACTAAAGTTGTTGTATCGCCAACTCCTCCTGTAGAGTGTTTATCTACTTTAATACCTTCAATAGCAGATAGATCGATGACATCGCCTGAATGCACCATCGCCAAAGTCAGCTCTGCACGTTCTGCTTCTGTCATATCTTGAAAAAATACCGCCATTGCAAAAGCACTCATTTGATAATCTGGTATTTCCCCCTCTGTATACCCATTGATGATAAACGCTATTTCTTCCTTCGTTAATTCTAATCCGTCTCTTTTCTTTTCGATTAAGTCGACCATTCTTAATGCCATAATTGAATCTCCTTCATTATGTATTGAAATCATTCTTCTTAACATTGCAAAAATTAAAGTCACATGAACTAACCGTCAAAGGATTTGATTTTTGTAAACGGTGTAAAATGTTTTAATAACTAAAGAGCTACCACATAAATCAGTATTGCTCAAATGGTAACTCTCTCATTTAACTTAGTTCATTATGCACCGATTTCTTTAATCAATTCTTTTACATATTGAAGAAAGTTTGCTTTAACTTTCTCCGTTGTTTCGATTACTTCCTCGTGATTTAGAGGTTGATCAAGAATACCAGCTGCCATATTCGAAATACAAGAAATACCTAATACTTTCAGACCTGCATGACGAGCAACAATTACTTCTGGTACAGTAGACATGCCGACTGCATCTCCACCTAATACGCGAAGCATTCTTACTTCAGCTGGTGTCTCATAAGATGGTCCAGTATTTCCAACATAGACACCTTCTTGCACCTTAAGACTAATCTTACTTGCGACATTGCGTGCTATTTCACGAAGATTATTACAATATGCTTCTGACATATCAGGGAATCGTACGCCTAACTTACTGTCATTTGGACCGATTAATGGGTTTGTTCCCATATTATTAATATGATCAGAGATTAGCATTAAGTCACCTGGTGCAAAGTTTTCATTCACTCCACCCGCTGCGTTTGTAACAATTAATTTTTCCACGCCTAGTTCTTTCATTACTCGAACTGGGAAAGTTACTTTATCAAAAGAATAACCCTCATAGAAATGGAAACGCCCTTGCATTGCTACTACTTCTGTTCCATTAATCGTGCCAAATACAAGTTGACCTGCATGTCCTTCCACTGTAGAAACTGGAAATTCCGGTATATCTTCATACGGAATTTTTACTGGATTTTCAATTTCCTCTGCCAAAACACCTAATCCAGAGCCAAGAATTAAGCCAATTTTAGGCGTATTTGCATATTTTTGTTTTAAGAAATCTGCTGACTGTTTAATCATTGTAAAATTCATTATTATTCCCCTTATATTAAGTCATTTAAGAAACTTGTTCCATATTTAGGCAGTTTAACGTCAAAGTTTTCCGCAACCGTTGCGCCAATATCAGCAAATGTTTGACGAAGTGGCAATTCCTTCGGTTCTTTTAATGCTTTACTATACACTAGTAGTGGCACATATTCTCTTGTATGGTCTGTTCCATGATGAATCGGATCATTTCCATGGTCTGCCGTAATAATTAATAAATCATCATCCTTCAGTAGTTCAAATACTTCTGGAAGTCTAGCATCATATTCTTCTAGAGCTTTTCCATAACCAATCGGATCTCTTCTATGTCCAAATAAAGCATCAAAATCTACTAAGTTCAAGAAGCTTAGACCAGTAAAATCCATTTTCAAGGTATCTACAAGCTTGTCCATTCCATCCATATTTGAAACTGTTCGTAAAGACTTTGTAACCCCTTCACCATCATAAATATCAGAGATTTTCCCGATTGCAATGCTTTCGATATGATTATCTTTTAATTCATTCATTACTGTACGATCAAATGGTTTTAATGCATAATCATGACGATTTGCAGTCCGTTTAAAGTTTCCAGGCTCTCCTAAGAACGGTCTAGCAATAATACGTCCAACCATATATTTCTCGTCTAGCGTCAATTCTCTTGCTAATTCACAAATTCGATATAACTCATCTAATGGCACAACCTCTTCATGAGCAGCAATTTGAAGGACGGAATCTGCTGAAGTGTAAACAATTAAAGCACCTGTTTTCATATGCTCTTCACCTAATTCGTCCAAAATTTCTGTTCCACTTGCTGGTTTATTGCCGATTATTTTTCTTCCTGATTTTGCTTCGATTTCATTTAGCAATTCATCTGGAAAGCCTTCCGGGAATACACGGAATGGTGTTTCAATATTAAGACCCATTATTTCCCAATGACCCGTCATTGTATCTTTTCCATTCGATGCTTCCTGCATTTTTGTATAATATGCAAGCGGTTTTTCAGCTGCATCTACACCAGCTATTTTTTCAATATTACTCAGACCCAGTTTTGCCATGTTCGGCATATTTAGTCCGTTCATTTTTTCAGCAATATGACCTAAAGTATGTGCACCTAAGTCATTAAATTTATTTGCATCAGGCGCTTCACCTATTCCAACTGAATCCATTACAACGAGGAAAACGCGATTATATTTATATGTAGACATTTTTATCCTCCTTTTTTCCATTTCAATCATCCTATTTTGCCCTACTGTATGTATCTTTATTAACCATAAAAATTATAGCATATCGTCAGAAGTCTGACATCTTTTTCAGCAATGTTTTCCATTAATTTTGAGGGATAATTAAATCGTTTTCTTACTTCCCTTTTTATTATCCCTTTCTATCACAAATTTGTCTCTGTAATTATTCGTTGTTGGTTTTCTAGTAGAATGTGTATACAAAGTGAGCTTAAGCGGCGGATATAAACGGAATTATTCCGTTTATTTTTAAGATTTTTTTACAGAAGGCAAAAACAAAAAGAACACTGTATTTGAGGCTAACAGTGCTCTATGCTCTTGGATGAAATTGACTATATACATCCTTCAATCTAGTTTTTGTTACATGTGTATAAATCTGTGTTGTCGAAATATCAGCATGACCAAGCATTTCCTGAACAGCTCTTAAATCTGCACCATTCTCCAAAAGATGTGTTGCAAAGGAATGTCTTAATGTGTGTGGGGTTAT
The DNA here is from genome assembly GCF_052064465.1 of Niallia sp. HCP3S3_B10. NCBI lineage: Bacteria > Bacillati > Bacillota > Bacilli > Caryophanales > Bacillaceae > Niallia > Niallia sp. HCP3S3_B10. The sequence continues at coordinate 58,632 of NZ_JBQHVO010000014.1, forward strand.
TTCTTTCTCAATATGTGCTTCCTTGCCTAACCGTTTTAAGATTTTCCAAAATCCTTGTCTCGTTAATCTATTCCCATGATGGTTTAAAAACAAGGAATTTTCCGCCGATTTTTTATGTTGTAAAAAAGAAGGTCTTGCTTCATTTAAATATAACTCTAATGCTCTTGTTGCCGCTCCGCCAATTGGTATAATTCTTTCTTTGTTCCCTTTTCCGATACAGCGGATAAACCCCATTGTAAGATGAGCATCATCAATATTTAAATTAATTAACTCACTCACACGAATTCCTGTTGCATAGAGGAGCTCTAGCATTGCCTTATCCCTAATCCCATAATGATCCTTTTTATGTTCGAAATCGAGGAGTGCTTCGACTTCCTCCATGGACAAAACTTTTGGTAATGTTCTTTCAGCCTGTGGCGTTTCAATATGTAAGGTCGGATCTTCATCCAGCACTCGATCGCGAAATAAGAATTGATGAAACGCACGAATGGATGCAATATGACGAGCAATTGTTTTAGATGACTTTCCTTGATCCTTTAAGAATCCTAAAAAGCGAATGATATGCGAACGCTGTATTTCTGTTAAATCACATTTCTCCACATTTTTCATATATTTCATATAACTTTTTAAATCTCTTTCATATGATACAAGCGTATTACTCGCCAATCCCTTTTCGACTAATAAATAATGCATAAAATCTTTTAATTGATCTTCCATAGAATTACTCCCCATTTAAATAAAACAGGAATATTCGATCCCTCCATGAATATTTTTCTGTTTCTGGACTATTATCTGCATTCACCTTAATGGCTGAACCCGATGGCTCGTCATAACGATGAAACTGTTGATATTCTTGATTAAACCATACGATTGCATAATAAAAAAGTATCGTACACCCTGTGAACAGGATAAACACTTTTAATGTATTCATCATTGCTTTTGTCCATCTTCTCATCCAAAATCCCTCCATAGCTTCTCTAATACAAGCTATGCCAGGTTGGACAATTAATATACCTAATGAACTTATTATTCTTATTATAATGGATATAAATATAAATGAAAGTGTTAATCGCTCAAATAATTCTTGAAATCTTTAATAGAAGTTCAAAATGATTAAGACAATAAAACTGAATGTATACTCTTCCTTTTAGGAATCCATATGCATGCTATAATAAAAATAAATAGATTTTGTTAAGAAAGAACACAAATATGGAGGAGTTTACTAATGAAGAATACTATATGTCCGAAATGCAATAGTGAAGAAATTAAAAAGGGTGTAATGGCAGCATCGGTTGGGCAAGTTCATATGTATCCCGAAAAAAACCTTAGTCAGAAACCTTCACCAATATCAGCAGAATATTGTGGGAACTGTGGATACATCATGTCCTTGTATGTAGAAACGCCCAAAAATTTAGGATAACAATTACTTTATTGGTTACTGTGCTCTTTCTCTAATCGTATATTTTATTAGATATCCATATTTATTTATAGTAGCTTGATTTAAAGCAAAATAAAAAACCTTCTCATTTGAAAAGGTTTATTCTGCGGAGGATGAAACTTCCTCACTTTTTCCCGTGCAACGATGGCAAATACCATGAAATGTTAGACGGTGATCTTTAATTTTAAAATTCCAGTCACGCTCTACTAATTTCTCTACATCTCCTAGTAAATCTTCTTGAATTTCATCAACTGCTCCACATTCAATGCATACTAAATGGTGATGAAAGTGAGCTGCGCCTTCTTGTCTCAAGTCATATCTAGAAACGCCGTCACCAAAATTTATTTTATCAACAATTTTCAATTCCGTTAATAGTTCTAGTGTACGATATACGGTTGCCAATCCAATTTCAGGAGATTTCTCTTTTACGAGTAAGTATACATCTTCTGCACTAAGATGGTCTTCTTCATTTTCTAATAATACTCTTACTGTCGCTTCCCTTTGGGGAGTTAATTTATAGCTCGAAGAATGCAACAGTTTTTTTATTCTATCTAATCTACTTTCCATTCCGAAAGTCCCTCCCTAGCCACTGTCCATCTCATTATAACAGAAGTAGGAATAGAATCCTAATAAAAATTATTATAAATAACATTTAATAATAATTCTTAAATTATAATGAGTATTATCTCTGTTTTAACCATTCGAAAGGAAAGTTTTAGATTCTCTCTTTATATAAATGGCAACATGATAATAATAGATTGTACCATATTAATAACTGCTTTCATTAATATTGGCGAAATATATGCCTCAACTGCTGCCGCAATCCCGATAATAACAAAGGCTATCATTAGCAGAAAAGTATATCTAGCAAACAGTGGCAGCATTGGTTCCCCCTTTTTCTTCATGAATTGCTGGCGAATCATTTTAAAAGAGAACGCTACTGATAGTGTAGCAGAAATTATAAAAATTGGAATAACAATTAGGTTTTGTGGCAAAACCGACACAAATGATAGTAAAAAGCCATGCCATCCCATTTGGTTAACTAAAAAACCAACTGTAAAGCCAACAACCATTCCTTTTATAAATAATAGAATTAAAATAATGGGCAATCCTATAATAGAGATGCCAAGCAGCCAAATAAAGCCGATATATTTACTGTTATGCGAGAAGCTTTGAAAAAACAAATCTTTGCTTTCCGCGACTTGTCCATTGGAAACCTGTCCAAAAAATTGTGTTAAATAGTAGTAGAGATCTTCCTTTTGGGAGAGAGACAAACTATTTACTACTATTGCACCAAAAATTACCCCCATTAAAAATAATACAATGATAAATAAATAAATTGAGGAATGCTCACGTATATGAGTCGCTAGGATATTCTGATATTTTTTCTTTTTCATTGCCTTTCCTCCCGCCAAGTCTGTTAATTTATGTTTATGCACGAAAGATAGGCATATGACTAGAAATCTATTATTAATCAAAAAGAGCAAATCATCTAATAATTATGTTATTTTACAAAAAGATATGGTAGATTAATTTTGAGGTGAGAGAATTGAAACCGATTTTAATAGATTTGCCAGAAAAAATCGAAACAGAAAGATTAGTATTGCGTCCATGTATGCCTGGAGATGGCAAGGATGTATATGAGAGCATCCAACGGTCAAAAAATGCCCTTAAGCCTTGGATGGCTTTTGCTAATAAAGAGCAAACACTAGAAGAGGTGGAAGCAGGTGTACGAGAATCGTATGCTAAATATATTTTAAGAGAAGATTTACGATTACATATTTATTTAAAAGATACAAAAGAGTTTATAGGTTCAACTGGTCTACATTCCATCGATTGGAAAGTCCGCGTGTTTGAAATTGGGTATTGGTGCAATTCTGCCCACACTGGAAATGGCTATATTACAGAAAGCACCAGAGCTTTAATAAAGCTTGCAAAAGAAACACTGCACGCAAATCGTATTGAGATACGTGTTGAATCCACAAATAGGAAAAGTCGTGCTATTCCAGAAAAACTCGGCTTCTCATTGGATGGTCTATTGAAAAATGAAACCCTTAGTGCCGATACAGAGGAACTAAGAGATATCTGTCTTTATTCGTTGACATAATGCAAAAAAACCCACAAATTTTAGGAGGCCACTGAAAAACTGATAGCTATTGATGCTTGGTCGTAACCGCCTTTTAAACTTAGATGTGTAAATTATTTTCCGAGGTGACCACTTGCTTTCCATGGGGCGAGCGCCGAGCCGCTTCGTCGCTACGCTCCTGCAGGGTCTCGGACTTTCTCGCTACTCCCATAGGAGTCAAGCGGACACCTCTCCAAACCAACTTATTATTCGCTTTCAAATAAATAAAACCTCATTTTATTTGGAGAACTAGACTTTTTCAGTGGCCTCAATTTTAGTGTGGGATTTTTTTGTACTATTACTTATCTACCCTAACCTTTCCGTATTTACCGCCACCACCTACTTGCAGATTTAACATTCCCGTTCTCGCTGCAACTACATAATCCGCCACCTTCTTTGGAATGATTTCCACTAACTTATCGTAGGGAGCTTCATGGATTATTTGCATTTCGGTTGAAAAATAATCAAGTAATGTTTGCAGTGTTTTTTTCCCTAAGCCAGGAATGTATTCTAGCGGTATTTGGTGAATATAGGGTGGTCTATTAGCTGTTGAAGTAGCATCCTTTAAATCGGTAATCCTTGCTGCTACCCCTTTTACCCATTTATGACTTCCGCATTCTTTGCATATACCAGTCGTTTCTGAAAAAGGGGCATAGCATTTCATACAAACCGTTTCATGATATTTACCTAATTTTGGGTCTAGCCCATAATTGGCAATGATTCTTCTTCCTTCTACCTGATGCAGAACTTTTGCAAATTCTGCAAAAGATGCTTCCTCCATTTCCATAATTTGATATTCTCGAGCAATTTTTCCTAAAGAATGGGCATCAGAATTGGTTATAAAAGAAAAGGCATGTAATTCTGAAATTTGATCAGCCATATCCGTATCAGAGCTCAATCCTAGTTCCATGCCATCAATCAATTTCTCATCCAAAACTTCCTTATAGGAACGATAAACACCACTTCCATATAAACTTTTGAATGGTGTAAAAATATGTGCTGGTATGAAAAGCCCATTTAATTCCTTTACTTTATGCTGCAATTCTTTCCCAGTTATATAAAGCCTTTGCGAGCTTAAAGTCACATTTTTCATATGATTAGAAATCCAATTGGAAAATTCCTTCATTTTAGCTAAAGTCGGCAGATAGGATAACACATGAATCGGCCCCTTACAGGAAGAATCGTATATTTCCAGCTCTGACCCTAGAATAATCGTTATCCCTTCCATCTTAACCCCACCGCTAGGCAATTCTATCATCTTCCCCTGCTCTATCAACTCTTCCATTTCCATTATCACTTCAGGGGAATGACAATCTATAATTCCAATCATATCAAGACCCTTTTGTTTGCTAGCATATTCAATGACAGCAGGCAAGGTAAGGTTTCTGGAAGCTGTGATTTTCACCGGCTTTCCACTTTTGGTTCTCCCAATATGGATATGTAAATCCGTGTAAAAAGACTTCATTTTTACTCCTTTAGGTTAGCAATTTGTAAATATTGTATCCCAAAAATTGTTTTCGCATCAAAAATGCGTTGTTCTTCCATAAATTGTAATGCTTCCTCTAGCGTAATTTCTAATACATTTACAAACTCATCTTCATCTAGTCCTGCGGCATCTTCTTTTTTGGTTAATCCTTTTGCCACATATACATGGATGATTTCATCAGCAAATCCTGGTGAAGTATAAAAAGAACTTACCAATTCTAGAGATTCACAATCATATCCCGTTTCTTCTTCTAATTCTCTTCTTGCACATAAAGCTGGGTCTTCGCCCTTTTCTAATTTTCCGGCAGGGATTTCTACGATTACTTTTTCAAGCGGCTTTCGATATTGTTCTACCATAACTAGCTTGTTATCGTCCGTTATGGCAATTACTGCTACTGCACCTGGGTGCTTTACTAATTCTCGTGTAGAGGTTTTTCCATTAGGCAATTCTACTTCATCCACTTGAACTTGAATTATTCTTCCACTAAAAATATGCTCTGTTTTTACTGTTTTTTCTTCCAATGAACTCATTTGACACACTCCTGTTCTATTAAACAAAGATCCTAACATATAGATTATTATACTTTATTTCGGTTTTTAAGAAAGGATTGTGGGGACGCTGAAGATATATTTACGAGAAAAAGGGGTTGTTTTAACTGGAAAACCACGGGAAATCCGTTATATGCTTAAAAAGTATCAAAAAGAATACACCTATGTGAAGGATTGGGTGAATGCTAATTCGAATCCTTCAAAAAAATAAGCCGATTTCTTTGTGAATAAATACCATTTTTCGTACAATAAGAGATATCTTAGGTAAAGAGGTGTTCGAATTTGCAAAAGTCACAATTAGGTAGTTCTAACTTATATGTATCAAAACTAGGACTTGGATGCATGAGTCTTGGGACCGAAGAAAAGACTGCCTTTCCGATTTTAGAAGCAGCATTAGAAGAAGGAATAAATTATTTTGATACAGCAGATTTATATGATCAGGGGAAAAATGAGCAATTACTAGGTCGTTTTTTCAAAAATAATCGAGAAGATGTCATTATTGCAACAAAGGTAGGAAATAAGTGGGAAGAGGGAAAAGATGGATGGTCTTGGGATGCAAGTAAGGCCTATATTAAAGAACAAGTTAAACACAGCCTAAAACGACTAGGCACAGATTATATTGATTTATATCAACTACACGGCGGGATGATGGAAGATCCGATTGAAGAAACGATTGAGGCATTTGAAGAATTAAAGGAAGAAGGCGTGATTCTTTATTACGGCATTTCTTCCATTCGCCCAAATGTCATTCGCGAATATGTGAAGCGTTCCTCTATTGTTTCTGTCATGATGCAATATAGTATATTAGACAGACGTCCAGAAGAGGAAGCACTACCATTACTTGCAGAAAACAATATTAGTGTCGTTACCCGCGGCCCTGTTGCAAAAGGTCTTTTAAGCCCTAAGTACCGTGAAAAGCTAACAGAAAAAGGCTATTTAGATTATTCTGGTGAGGAACTTGCAAAATTACTTCAAAATTTAGAACAAAAATTTGCAGATAATCGCACATTAACGGAAGCTGCTATTCAATATAACTTGGCTCAAACCCCTGTAGCTAGCATCATTGCAGGTGCAAGCTCAGCAGAACAACTACGTGCCAATGCAAATGCCGTGAACAGTGCACCTTTAACAGCAGAGGAAATAGCATTTATTAAAGAAATTTCGAAAGCATCGGTTTATAAGGCACATCGTTAATAGGATGTAAATTTACTTTTAAGCTTGGTTCTTGAATGATTTGGAAAATTTTTCTCTTCATTATAGAAAAGTGGTTTTCGTTTTTTGGATGAAAGCCACTTTTTCTTGCATTTTTTTGAAATGTGGTTTTCATCTTGCTTATGAACTCTACTTTTGCTCCATTCTTCTTGAAATGTGGTTTTCAATTTGCTTATGAACAAAAATTCCCACCCACTCTTTTTAGATAAATAGTATACGCGTCCAAATAAAATCCTTTATTTTACAAGAATAATAGAAACGAGGAAACTCTTTGAAATACATAGAATTTGGTATTGGCAACAAATGGCTTATTCGTACAGAAACAGAATTACAAGATGGGACAGAGTTTGAAGAAAAAGGAATAAAGAGACCTATTAAATTTCACTCTCTTTATACTAGAGTCTGGATTAGAAAAACGGTCATTATTATCGATTCAAAAGAAGGGGTTAAAAAACGAAAAAAAGAACGAAATGCTTATAAATTCATTCTAGGTATAAAAAGCTTATAGCATTTCACTATTACTCCTTTACTCTTCCATCTCTAGCCTTCTAAAAAGAGGAAAATCAATTAATCGTAACGAATACTTATCTAGTAATTAAACTGTAATTAAATTACCTACATTACTTTTATAAAGGAGTCTTTCAATGAATCAAGCTTTATTAATTATTGATGTTCAGCAATAACTGGTAGATGGGAATACGGAAACAAATAAGATTTATAATAAAACAGGTTTATTAGATACTATTAATCTCGTTATTGAAAAGGCTATCCAATTAAATGTTGAAGTTATGTTTGTAAGAGATAAAGATGTTGCGGGAGGCGAAGGACCTGGGTTTCAAATTCATTCCGATTTGAAAGTTCCTGTTGAAGCAAAAATCTTTGATAAATATGCTACAAATGCATTCTATGGAACAGGATTACTAGAGTATTTACAGTCAAAAGACATTCAACATCTTGTCATTATGGGTTGCGAAACACCCTATTGTATTGATACAGCGGTACGGACAGCAACTGTAAATAATATGGATGTAACGCTAGTTGGAGATGGGCATTCAACAACCGATTCAACCGTTCTTTCTGCTGAAAAAATTATTCAACATCACAATAAAATATTACACGGTCACTATAATGTCGATCATTTTTCGATAGTGCGCGAAGCAGAGGAAGATTTATTTTCACCCATGCATGATAGTTACCGATAAGTTTTATGTAAAGAGCAAGCGAAAAAAGTCACAATGACAAAAGCGATTCGAGCAGCGGCATTTGTCATTGTGACTCTTCTTTATTATTATTTTCACTCTAACTCCCAAGCTTCTTTTAACAGTTCCACCCCTCTTTCTATCTCTGTTTCCGTCAATCCACCATATCCAAGAATCACTTTTGGATTCCCTGAATATTCATTTTGAAAATAGTACGTAGAAACAGGGTATACTTTCACTCCAAATTCCATTGCCTTTTCGACTAATCGCTTTTCACTTAAATCACGTTTCACTTCTAAAACAATATGAAGTCCAGCATTTTCTCCAATCACTTCTACATTTCTGTCTAAATGTCGGTGGATGGCTTGGAGTAGTGCTTGCCGTTTTTTCCTGTACAGTGTTCTCATTTTATTTAAGTGACTGTTCCAATGTCCTCCTTTTATAAAGCGGTACAATGTATCTTGATGCATCCGTGATACGGTCTGCTTATAGACAGTGAACTGTTTCATATATGTACTGTATAATTGCATTGGGAGAACCGCATAGCTTATTCGAAGGGAGGGAATTAATGATTTCGAGAAGGTGCCCAAATATATAATTTGACTATTTTTTGCTAATCCTTGAAGTGCAGGAATTGGTTTTCCTTTATAGCGATATTCGCCGTCATAATCATCTTCTATTATAAACCCATTATTTTCTTCTGCCCAGTTAACCAATTCCAATCTTCGTGCAATTGGCATAATCATCCCGTATGGAAATTGATGAGATGGGGTTACATATGCGACATTTGCTTTACTCTTATTCAGTAGAGATACATCCATTCCATTCTCATCGACAGGAATAGGTAGTGTTTCTATCCCCATATCTTGTAATACCACTCTAATTCGGTGATAGCCTGGATTTTCAAGCCCATATGATTTATCCCTTCCTAACAATAAACTAATTAAGCCTATTAGCACTTGCGTTCCTGCACCAATTATTATTTGATTAGGTTGACAATTTACCCCTCTTGTAGCATATAAATGCTTGGCAATCTGTTCTCTTAAGTTAAACTCACCTTGTGGATCTCCGTTCGAAAACCAAAAATTTTGATCTTCATATATCGATTGCATGGAGAGCTTTCTCCATGTGTTATAGGGAAAATATTTACGATCCACTTGTCCTGAGTTAAAGTCGATTTTCACCACTTTTTGTTGATTAGGTTTATTTACGATAGGACTAGCTTTCGTTTCTAGCTGATTCTTATATTCTTCATCAATTGTTTGCACATATAATCCTTTGCGGGGACTACTTTCCACATATCCTTCTGCACAAAGCTGATCATAGGCTGCTTGGACGGTATTTAAACTAATTTGCAAATGTGTTGCTAGCTTCCTTTTGGATGGTAATTTTTCATTGGGTAATATATGTTTCTTTCTAATCTCATGCTTGATAAAGTCTGCTAATTGGATATAAAGCGGCTTACTACTGTCCTTCCGTAAAACTGGTGTTAACTCTAGCACAAAACACTCCTCCTCAAATCACACTGACACCATTAAAAAGAGCTAATCTGATACTTTAGATTATACCAGAATCCTATTACATTATAGATATGAATGGAGGAATGAACATGATAAACAATCAATTAACCATTAAAGTGTTAAAGACAGAAGATGAATGGAAAACAGCATTTACTGTAATGAAACAATTGCGAACAAAATTAGATATGAGCGCATATCTTGAATTAGTTTTAGAATCTGTCCAAAAAGAAGGGTATCGCTTGATTGCACTGTTTAATCAGAAAGAAATCGTAGCACTATGTGGATTTATGCCTATGATCACTTTATACAATGGCAGATTTATATGGGTCTGTGAATTAATAACAGACCGCAACCATCGTTCCAAAGGTTATGGCAAAGCATTATTGGACTATGTCCATCAGTGGGCCATTGAAAATGACTATCCTCTTGTGTCTTTGTCTTCTGGCTTACAGCGTATCGATGCCCATCGCTTTTATGAAGAAAAAATGGAATATGATAAAGTAAGCTATGTTTATTTGAAAAAAATTTAACAATAAGTAAAAGAGACATTCCCACTTTTTAAAGGTAACGTCTCTTTTGCCATACTTTTTAAAATACTCGTAAATAACTACATTTCCCCTCATAAATATCTTCTATTCTTTGTAGATTAAGTGGATGGTTCTATTGAAGTTTTCTATTTCATAATTCTTTTTTCTAAAGGAATTCCCTTCATTTATATAGAAATATACAAATCTAGGATTCTATAAACGAGTATGGTAAATATACATGAAAAAAGGAGGTGTTAATCCATGTCAAAAGATTCTTTACAAGGTTTAATTACTGAGTTAGATAAACTAATTTCTGCTTGTGAAGGAAATGCTAAAAATAGTGATTCTGCCGAAAAACAGCGCTTTTATGAAGGAATGGCTATCGCCTATACAACAGAACGTATGAGAATAAATGGGGAAGTAGATAGCATAGAGTTAAAAGTAATCGATGAATTATATCGTGCTCTCTCTACTACCTCCGCTTCTACACAGGCATCAAGCATTGAATACACGGAAACTTGTTCCTTTTGCAGAAAATCAAAAGAGGAAGTTGGTCATTTAGCGGTTGGACCAAATGTGTCTATTTGCAGCTCTTGTTTAGAGTTTGGTGCAGAAGTGATTAAAAGTCATTCATAGGGACGATTGAAACAATTGTCCCCTTTTTTCACTACTATGTCTTAAGCTTGTATTACTTTTACATACGTTCCTTTTTTCGCTTTTTGAAAAGCATTCTTATTCACCTCTTCTATTTTTTTAGAAAGGCTTGAAGCACTTACTAACTTATTTTGATAGAAAATGGATGGGTCAATAAGTCGAACCTTATTCTTTAGATGGATATCAAAATCCTCTTCATCCTCTATTACTTTCAAAGAAGATTGAAGTTTATGCCAGAGCTCCTGAATCTCACCATTCTTTGATTTACTAATTTTAAAAATCAACTCCCTATCTTCTCTTAGAAAATCAGAAAACTTAATAATGTTGTTAGCTAACGCTACTTTTAAAATTTTTGTTAACTGATCATATCCATAAATATTTAATGGGTGCATAAAAAAGTCGATGACCTCTTTGTAATAGGTTGTAACAAACCATTCTGCCGCATCAACGTTACTTAAACACATTTTCCCTTCTACCATTAAAACATTTTCTAAAAATTTCTCTACTTCCTTTAACGAAATTTTTCCATAAGTATACATATCCCGTATTGTATAATCAACACGATCAGCACATAATTCGGGTGCTGGCTGTTCTAGAATAGTCCATTTGGTATCATCCATTAGTAATTCTTTATAATCATATTGATATTTTTCTAAGATTGAAGGAATTTCAGAATTCTTAATAACAGAAAGAAAAATAACTTCATGATAATTCTCATGATGTTTATCTAAGACAAAATCAACAACATGGGAGAATGCTGTATGGGAGACATCATGCAACAGTCCAGCAATTTGCTCTTCCATGGAACCTCCGAGCTTTCGGATTAATAGCATAACGCCAATCGAGTGCTCATATCTAGTAACATTCCAATTTTTATTTACTAAATAACTTGCTCCGCCTTGATGGATGCCTTTTAGTCGTTGGATTGGCTTGCTTTTTATTAATTCCTCTAAAACTTTTTCAATCTCAAAATCTCCGTACAGTTTATCGGATATTAGCAAAACTATTCTCCCTTCTTGGTAAATTTGTCTCCTATTATAAAAAACACAATTTCATTGGAAAATCACATGCATTTCCAATAAATGTATAGTAAAGTATACATATCAAGTTTAATCCTCTCATGTTTTGCAAAAAGTGATTTTATTAAAATTAAATCTGAAAGGAGTATGAATGTGCATCAGAATTTCGGAAAAAAACAAATCAATAAAAGCAACTTTTTAGGTGTACTATCGATATTTTTTCCTATTGTCCTTGGACTATTGATTCTTAATTTTTTTACAAACATCATTCCGTTGGATAAGCTTCAAGGATTACCTGTTCTCATGCCGCTTTTTTTGTGTCCATTTGGAGCAGTCATCGGTCTTTTAGGATATAAACGGAATAGAGATACACTATCATTAGTTGGTATAATTGCCAATATAATATTGTTCTTGTTCCCTGTTTTTTACCATATACTAGGTACAATTTTAATGGGTGTTTAGTGATTTCATTTATACTTTTTGTTCAGCCGCTCTCACCTTTCTTCCATTCTATTATAAGATTTAAATAAAAGTGAGAAATATTAGTAAACTTACAAAAAGACAAAACACTTCTATATTAAAAAAATATGGATTTCCGACTATCCGATTTAAAATTTTATTTGGTTTAAGGAGGCTTTCTTTTATTAAAAGTAGGACAAAATAAATGATAAGTATACCAATGATTCCCATCAAATTTGCCATCATAACATATTCCTGTTCCCAAAATGCTACAGCAAGAAATAATACCCAAATACTCTTTACAATATTGGCCATTAATTCAAACGGGCCTGATAATATCTCCATAAAATGATTGCTTATTGCTTGTGACTGACTTTCTTTTGCACTATGGACAATATGCCCCGTTTGTAAACTCATTGTAATAATCATCATCGATAAGTATACTAACCCAAAAATCATTCCTACTTTTAGGCTAGTAGTATGTAGTATCTCATATAATGTAATTGGAATAGGCAACCACATGGTATACATAAATGCCATTAGAATATGTATAAATCCAAATTCGTTATTTTTAGCCAGCTTTGGAAACGTTACGGCAAGGATGACAAATAAGACGATTCCTATCCAGCCTAATACTAGTGTTGATATGATAATTGGTATCAATCCTTTCGAGCGATTTATTTAATTATTTTAACTTCTTCTCCAGCTCCTTTTTCTGTTGTTCGGCTAATGCTAATAAGCGGAATTGATCCTCCTTTAATTGTTCTAAAATATCACTAGCTTCTTTCCATGCTAAATCATACTGTTCTTTCGAAATAGTTCTATTCCTATATGCATCCTCCAGTTCCTCTTCATCCAGTAAAAGTACCTCTTTAGATGGCAGTACTACAATGTCTAAAAATAAATCATCCATCCAAGGAACATTATTTTCTGTTCCATGTTCAAGACAGATATCAATATACCACTGTACAATTTCACCATCTCCATTAAACATAGTAGTGATGGAGTGATTTTTCTTTAATGGATACTGGTGAAGCCACATATAGCCATCATCAAGTATACAAACCTCTTTCTGGTTATACCTTTTCGTTACTGATTCCGCTACCTTTATGGAATGAAATAGGGACAAATATCCTGTAAACTCATCCGTTATTATAAACGTTTGCGCATAATGCTTTTCTAATATCCGTTTCCAACCTTTATGATTTCCGAATTTTCTTTTTACCGGCATACTCACCCATCCTATATCAACAATTTATCCGAAACCACCCTGTCTCTTTCGGAAAATCATCTCTACTTAATTGTCTACCCGTTATTAACTGGCGATAGGAAGTTATTGTGCCGTCATGTGAGACAATATAGATTTTCTCTTTTTTTAATCGACTACAATTTGCTAAAAATTCTTCAGCGTATCTTGTAAAATCCCTTTCTGTAGCGGTGTTAAATCCTTCCTTCCATAAGGCTACTGGTGGATTGTCATCTAGTTCAAAGGAAGGAAATGCATGTAATATATTCTCCTTTTCCATCATTACATCGCAAGGCAATGTCTGCTTATTTGATAAGAGAGGGAACATTCTTGGAGAAACGTAAGGAGTTACTATTTTTCTGCAATCGACGCCATCAGCCCACAGCATAGCTGTTTGCATAGTTCTTACTAATGGACTAATGAACACAATATCTTGAGTGCTTAAAGGAAAGCGATCTTTAAGTTTCTTTGCTTGGTCCATTCCCTTTTTTGTAAGTGGCGGATTTCTTTTATGTAGACTAGATGGAAGATTAAGCGTGTGTTCTCCCTCTCCATGCCGTATGAAGAATAATTCCATTCCATCCCATCCCCTCATTTTAATTTTTGATTTCCTTTAACCAAGTGATTAGTTTCTGAACCATCTTCGGTGTAAATTCATGATTTACTTTTTCGAAGATTTCCATTTCCACATTGGTTCGTTTTTCCTCTTTGGTAATATACTTATAATAGTTTTTTTGCCCCTCGATTGGAATAATCGTATCACTATCCCCATGCATGAGAAGAATAGGAGATAGACTAATCATTTTGTCGATTGGATCATATTTCTTTAATCGACTCTCTTCTTCTTGAGACATCTCATCTCTACCATCCCATATTCGAAATATTTTTTCGGTAAGCACAAATGAACCCGATCCATTTATATTTGCTAATCCACTTATTTCAGGCTCTTTCGCAAAAATGCCATTTGCTATAAATCCCCCCATAGAATTGCCTACTAATATGGTACTGTTTTTCTTTACGCCTATTACTCTTAAAAACTCATTATAATCATTAATGGTATGGAAAACGGTATTCCAAAAGTACTTTCGGGTAACGTTGGAATCAAAGTGATTTTCCAAAGGGTATCTTTCATCATGATTAAGGATGTTAGGGATTAATACACCAAATCCTTCTTGAGCAATCTCTTCGGCCAACTCTATGTATCCTTTCGCTGTTCCACCCCAACCATGATATAGGATCACAATTTTGTCTTTATTTTGAATAATATTAGTAGACTGATAAAACTTATATTCACCGATTACTATTCTCTCCACTGTCGTACCTTCCTTTACTACCTATACTTAAATAAATCTCTTCACTTTCCCATATTGGATCAGCGAATGATAAGGTTCACCTTTTAGCCCTAGTACCTTACAGAAAGCTGGTTCTGTTTTATAGCCCTGTTTCTTTAGTGAAAGGATTTCTTCTTTTATAGTTGGGTTTATCCTTAAAATTTCGTGTTCAATAATCATATGGAGATATGCATATTGCTGTTTTACCGGGATTGGTTGACCGAACAATTCGAATTCGAAGCCATCAAAATTGAAATTTGCTTTCATTACATCCACTTCTCTAATCATTAATCTTTTCAGGCGAAAATGCTCCATTTCACCAAACTTCTCAGTTACAATCTGTTTGAATTTTTCAAATTCGTAGACTTCCATTATAATATCTAAATCAGAAGCCTCTATATTCACTCCAATTGGAATGGTTCCACAAAGAATTGGTTTATAAGGATGTAAAATTTCGTATATTTTTAATTTCTTTAATGCTGAATATGCTTGTTGCTGCTTAGCATTTCCTTCTCGTAAATAATCTAGTTTATCAAACATTGAAAATTTCATATTTCATATATCTCATTTAAAGTTTCGCTCACGACTGACTGCATAGAAGATAACTTAGGATTATTTATCATATTTACCAACAAACTTTTCAGGAAATTCTTACAGTTTGCCACCAAAAACCAATAACTTTCTTCCTCTATTTGATTTCTATACTGGTGTAAATCGTTTTTCATATTAATTATTAAGCCTTCTAACACTTCCTGCTCCAAACCGTTATCTATCATTTGTATAAGAGGAACAATCATTCGTTCATCCTCATCATGAATATATACACTTTCCGTTTGATAGATTTTTTGCCAAATCGCCTGCATTATTGCCGGGTATGTACTTTGATTTATTTTTTCACTTTTGACAAGTTCATCGAAAGCATCCGCTACATGCGCCATACTATGAGCCAGCCTCTATCTTTCACATATCCTCTTACATCTTTTTCAAGGTTTACATAGTTGATCAATTTATCTTTAATTTCATTAACCTTGGCTTCTGTTAAAAAATCATTGCGATTATCTTGATAAAGAATAAGTGCAATTAGTAATGATGTAAAAGAACGAGTGAAAACAGAATCCGTATCCTTTTCACCAATTCCTTTAAACAAGAATTGATCACTTAAACAGGTTTCTAACACTTCACATAAAAAATGCTTTTCTAGTTTATTTTCCATGATTAATTGACAAAAGGTGTGATAAATCAAATTATCTCTTAGCTCGCTATCTGGTGAACCAATATGTATAAGCATAGATTTTACGACTGTCTGTTTTGTTTTTTCATCCCATTCTATTTCTTCAGATTTTCTATTTCCTAAAAAGTTCTTCAACTCTTTTTCCTTCATGGGAATTATATTTTCTATTAGATTCAATTTCTCACTCCTATCAATAACAAGGGAAGTAACAATCCCTTTTCATCTATTTACTTTATGCATCACAAACTGTGATTTACTTTTTTTAAACTCATTCTTGTTGTAAAAGGCAATTAAGTCTTCCTCACAAAATAAACTAATAACATCAATATTGGATAATTCCTCTATCAATTTAGCAATAAGCATAGTTCCGATTCCGTTTCTATTAAAAGAACTATGAATCACTACATCCTCAATATATGCCCTAAAAACTCCATCTGTTATTGCTCTGGCAAAGCCTATGAGCTTATTATTTTCCCATGCACCTACTGCTAATGTTTGGGATAACATTTTTTCCATATCTTGCTCCGTTCTTTCATTCCACCATCCAGCATCTTTATAAAGTTCTAACACTTCGCTTGCCTTTATAGATTTCTCTACAGATGTCAACACTTCTATTGTCATGCCATTCCCCTACCTACTGCTATATTAGTTCATAATTTTAATAAAATCTTCTTTCCTTAACCGGAATAGAACTATGTCTTGATTACTATCTTTAATAAGATTGAATCCATAATTTATTAATAGTTGTTGTCCTGCAGTATTATGGATAGCCACACGGTCTGCCATCACTTCTCCTCCAAATTCATTAAAGAAATAATCCAGAAGTAAATGAATTGCCTCTTTTGCATAACCATTTCTACGATATTTATAAGCTATTTTTATATTTAACTCCGCTAGGTGCTTTTCATGATCAAATCGATGGAAACTTACTTCCCCAATTGGAATGTCTTCATAAGTATAAATAAAGCAGTAGAAGTTGGTTCCATCTGTTGGTTGAACCATTCGTTGGTACCATCCTATTCTCCGACTTTCCTCAAACTCAATTGTACCTCCAACATCCATCATGGTATCTTTGTCAGCCCAAAGCCATTCCACAAACTCTAGTTCCTTCCACTCCGGCTGTTTAATATAAACTTTTTCTCCTAAACTTTTAAATAACATGGCTGTGTTTCCCTCCTCATTACCTTCAAAAATTATAACATTAATCATTAAGAAGAAATTCACTTTTTCGAAAAATTCAGATACCCGACGAAATTAAAAATGACCTTCAAGAACAAAGGCCATTTTACTAAAAAGAGATTTTTCTATCAAAGTATTCTTTCACTTTTTAGCTACGAATAGTGGTTTTACATCAATAGCTGATAAATCATCTATTTCTACCCACATTGGCAAATATGTTCCTCGGTCTAGAGATCTTTCCGTAAATTCTTCTCCCTGACCTGTTCCAATACTGCCGCTGACGATATCTGCTAAGAAAAAATACTGGGTTCCTTCATATTCTATTTCTGCTAAGCATTCGTTTATTTGGACGGTTACACCTAATTCTTCAAATGCTTCACGTTTAGCTGCTTCCCTAGGCGTTTCTTCTGGCTCGATACCACCACCAGGAAATACATAATAGATAGAATTATTTCTACTTCTTTTAATAAGACATAGCTTATTATCTTCCATAATAACTACTGAGCCTCTATTTCGCATTAACTTTTCGCCATGATATTGGTTCAATTATATACGTGAAATGGAATTATAAAACTATAATAGCTAAATTCTCATCAAATATTGTAGTGTACTTACACAAACTCAGTAAAATTCAATCATTTCCGCAATGCTTATTAAATCCTGCTTATCTTCAACACCTGTAATCGTATATTGATAGTTCTTTGTTGGAATAATTAATTTGAGATCATTTTTCTCATGGATAAGTACTGCTAAATGTTTATTAATGGTTATTTTCTGCTCTTTTTTTACAAAACTATTTTTATCATTACCATATATATTTTTTTGTTTTTTCTCTGTATGTATGGAAAGAAAGCTTCCGTCTGACAATGGAAAATCTGCGTTTACTAGAATAGAATTCTTTACCTTCGTCGCACTTATTTTCGGTTCACCAGTTATCTTAAGTGAAGATAATTCAAGTGTATTTAGAGAATAAGGAATCCCTGCTTCCTCTGATAGAAATACCTTTTTTTTATTTTCGATTTTTTTTTGTTCTTTTGCTGTAATAAATGACCAATTCTTCTAGATTAGCTGTTTTTTCATCCATTGCGTTTATATCCTGAAATTTATGTAATAATGGAGATTCCATACGAATTAATAAAAAGAGAATAGTCAATGCTACGAAAATTGCTACGAAAGGAAATGGCTGAAGTTTATTTCGTCTCTTATTATGAGCTTGTATCCTCTCTTCTAGCTTTAGACGTGTAGCTTGTTTTCGTTTCTTATCCCAAATGATATCTGTTTCTAAAATTTTCAAATCAAAATCAAGCTGTTCTTTAGATGACTTTCCCATTTAACGCACCTTCCTTTTTTAATTCTTTCTCCAATGCACGAATTGCCCGAAATAAAGTAGATTTTACCTTGCCTTCTGACCATTCCAAAATTTCTGCCGTTTCTTCTATAGAAAACTCCTTCAGTTTCCTTAGTATTATGACCTCTCGATAGGATTTTTTTAATGAACTTAATACATGATAAAGATCCAGCGATTGTTCCTTCATTTGTAAAATTTCATCGAGCAATGGACAATCATCTTTTTTAAGTAAAAATGCTTCTTTTAAAAGTATTAACGGCTTCTTTTTTCTAATCATATCAACGGTAAGATTATGAGCAATTCGGTAAAGCCATGTTTTTTCACTTGATTGTCCTTTAAAGGTATCCAAATGAAGAAATACTTTAAAAAAAGTCTCGTTTGTTAAATCTTCTGCCTGCTGATAATCTTGAATCATTATTAGGATATTTTTGAAAATAGCATCCCCGAACTTTTCATGCCATTCTAAGATGATTTTATCTTTCTCATTCTCCAACTTTTCCCCTCCCTTTAAAAAGTTCTATGTATAGACGGATGAAAGCTTTAAAAGTTTTACTTTTTTTAAAGATAATTTTAGGCTGTTTTCGTATAGATTGTTGCTATCTTGACCATACTGTATAAAGGTTGATATAATGCTGTCTGGAGGCGTTCGATTATGTGGTTA
>NZ_JBQHVO010000015.1:0-75154 GCF_052064465.1 Niallia sp. HCP3S3_B10
CTTACTAAATTCGACATTTTGGGGAGGTACTCCTTTTTTTGTGTCTCTGAGACCTTGAGGCTCTAAGCGTTAAATTTATGAAATTGATTCACATAATAAAAAATTTTTTAAGAAAAAATGAAACCTTTCCTGCTGTCGATTCGTAAATCGATTAGCCGCACTAGAGCGGAGGTAAATAGATGGAAGCAATCGTAAAAAAAAGGATTCAACAAGTTTTAAAAGGGGATAAAAATGCATTTGGTGACATAATCGAGCTATATAAAGATAAAGTGTTTCAAATTAGTTATCGGATGCTAGGAAATAGGCATGAAGCGGAGGATATAGCACAGGAAGCTTTTATTCGTGCATATGTTAATATCCATCGATATAATATGGAATATAAGTTTTCGACATGGCTATATCGGATTGCAACAAACCTATGTATTGACCGTATAAGAAAAAGAAAGCCAGATTATTATCTTGATGCGGAAGTTCCGGGTACAGACGGCCTTAATATGTATTCGCAAATTCCGTCAGATGGCAGATTGCCTGAGGAAGATGTGGAAGGCATGGAACTACAAGCAATGATACAACAGGAAATTTCAAAGCTTCCTGAAAAGTATCGGGCAGTTATCGTTTTAAAATATATCGAAGAACTTTCTTTAAACGAGATAAGTGAAATTCTGGAGCTTCCTTTAGGAACAGTTAAAACACGCATTCACAGGGGAAGAGAAGCGTTGAGAAAACAATTACGGTATGTCTGATAAAGAAGGTGAAATTAATATGACATGTTCAACAAAGATTATTTCCTATATGCATCAATATCTTGATGAAGAAATAGAAGAAGTGCATTTGAAAGAATTAAAGGAACATTTAGACCAGTGTGAAGAATGTGCAGCACATTTTCATGAACTGAAGAAAACGATCGCATTGGTCCAAAGCACTTCACATATCCAGGCACCAATGAACTTCACGGAGAATATACTTGATAGGTTGCCAGAAGAGCCAAAACAAGTAAGAGTGAAGCGTTGGCTAAGGCACCATCCTATGCTTGCTGCAGCCTCATTATTTTTAATTTTAATGGTGTCTAGTTTAATGTCAGCATGGAATGAGGATCATCAATTTTCTGTTTCGAAACAACCCAATATACTAGTAGAAAATAATACAGCTATTGTTCCAGAGGGAGAAACAGTAAAAGGTGATATTATTGTTCGAAATGGTGATATTAAAATAGAAGGACAAGTTGAAGGAAATGTAACAGTCATTAATGGGAAAAAATATATGGCTTCTGCCAACCAAGTGACTGGAGAAATAAAAGAAGTGAATGAAGTATTCGAGTGGCTTTGGTACCATATAAAGAAAACCGTGACCGACTTTACGGAATTATTTACGAAAGACAATAAAGAAGAAAATAGCCTCCCTGCAATTTGATGATTGCAGGGTTCTTTTTATTATGTAAAGGGATAAATATAACTGCTTCTGAATTACTATATCTCCAAATAAACATACTACTTTTAAATAAGAAGTCCGTTTATCTTTCTGGTAAAAAGAGGGCTAATTACAATGGAGACACATATACTAATTAGTGGACAATGACTGTTTCTTGCCAGTTGGTTGTGCTTTTCTTTGTATTAATTTGAATTGTGTTATAATATGATAATTGTAGGTTTTTCATCCCGCTATATTATCAATATGGAGGGCCATAATAAACTATTTAAGGTAGCAACTTTTGAAATATATACTTTGGAGGAAGGAAAATGTCGTTTGTAGATTTCCCTTTTTTAAAATATTTAGCGAATACAGTAGACATTATCCTTGTTTGGTATGTCATTTATAAAATTTTCACCATCATACGCGGGACAAAAGCTGTCCAGTTGTTGAATGGGATATTTGTTATTCTAATCATAAAGATGTTAAGTGACTATTTCCAATTACAAACATTAGGCTGGATGATGCAGCAGGTAATACAGTGGGGTGCATTAGCACTTATTATTATCTTCCAGGGAGAATTAAGAAGAGCTCTAGAGCAACTGGGGAGAGGGAAATTCTTCTCGAGGTCTGTGGTTCAAGAACATGAGCTACAACAGCAATTGGTAGAGTCCATTGTAAAGGCAGTAGACTATATGGCTAAACGACGTATAGGAGCATTAATTACGATTGAAAGAGAAACAGGAATGAGTGATTACATAGAAACAGGAATTGCTCTTGACTCAAAGATATCATCAGAGCTATTGATCAATATCTTTATTCCGAATACTCCACTTCATGATGGAGCTGTCATTATACAAAAAACGAATATCGCCGCAGCCGCATGTTACCTTCCTCTATCGGAAAGTCCTTTTATTTCAAAAGAGCTTGGAACTAGACATAGAGCTGCCTTAGGTATTAGTGAAGTCACGGATAGTTTGACCGTTGTGGTTTCAGAAGAAACGGGTTCTATCTCTATAACGAAAAACGGTGATTTGCACAGAGAATTAAAACTAGATGCTTTCAGAGATATGTTATCTAGTGCCTTGATAACACCTTCTACTAAACAAACCACTACAAGTAAGTGGAGCTGGAAGGGGAAGAAAAATGAATAAACTGTTTAATCATGTGATAGGTAAAAATTGGTTTACTAAAGTATTGTCGTTGGCTTTTGCCCTCTTACTTTTTTCCTATGTATATGATCCCAACGAAAGTTCAACAGATGTTAACGTTCCTAGTGATTCGGAAACAGCTATTTTAGAGGATATTCCGGTAACGGCGTATTACGATACTGAAAATGTTGTTGTAACAGGTATACCAAAAACGGTTACGGTAACGTTGAAGGGACCAACTGTTCATATACAACAGGCAAAACTCAAAAAGGACTTTGAAGTATATGTTAATTTAGCAAATGCAGAACTAGGTAGTAAAACTGTTCCACTGCAAATAAAAGATTTATCCGAAAAAATTAAAGCTACAATTGATCCAGAAACAATTAAAGTTACGCTGAAGGAAAAGGTAACAGAAGAATTCACCGTGGAAGCTGAATATAGTAGTAGCTCTATTGAGGATGGCTATGCAGCTGAAACAGCAATAGTTGAACCAAAAACAGTTAAGGTTACAGGAGCAAAAGATGATATAGAGAAAATTGCTTATGTCAAAGCAAATGTAAATCTTGATGGAAACATAAATGAGTCGGTTAGTCAGCAAGCGAAGGTTTCTGTGTTGGATAGTAGTCTGAATAAATTAAATGTGCAAGTGGAACCAGAAACAGTGCAAGTGAATATTCCTGTTAAAAGAACAAGTAAAACAGTACCTATAAATATTGTGGAGCAAGGCACGCCGCCTGAAAATATAACGATTGATTCCATTACATTAGATAAAAAGGAAGCAACCATAAGTGCACCAGAAGATATTTTGAAAGAAGTGGAAAGCACAAGAGTTGAGGTTGATCTAAGTGAAATTGAAAAAGATGAGGAATTAACATTGCCAGTTATCATATCCAACGGTGTAACAGCTGTCGATCCTGAGCTTGTTAAGGTAACGGTGAAAGTAACCGTTACGGAAGAGCAGCAGGATGCGGACGAGGAGGAGCAGGAGAATCAGGATTCAGAGGAAGCCGCAGCTGCTGAAAAGATAGATACCAAAACGGTAAGTAGTGTACCAATTACTGTTCAAGGACTGAATAGTAATCTGGAAGCAACCATTGAGAATCCAAAAAGTAGTAGTACAAGTCTTCGCATTTCTGGAGAGGAAAACAGAATCAGGGATTTAAGCGCCTCTGATTTTAATCTCTATTTAGATTTAACAGGGATGGATGATGGCAAGCACGAAGTACCTATTACAGTAGATGGACCTGAAGATATAGATTGGGAACTTGCTATTGATACAGCAAGTGTTTCCATTACGAATAAAGAAGCTTAACAGAAAACGTGATCTATTACTAGTTAGAAGGAGCGATATAGAAATGGGTAAATATTTCGGTACGGACGGAGTACGAGGTGTGGCAAATAGTGAACTGACACCAGAAATAGCGTTTAAGCTAGGAAGATATGGTGGTTTCGTCCTAACAAAAGACCATGATAGACCAAAGGTATTAATCGGACGAGATACTCGTATTTCCGGACACATGCTGGAAGGTGCGCTTGTAGCAGGATTACTTTCCATCGGTGCAGAGGTAATGCGCTTAGGTGTTATTTCTACACCAGGTGTTTCCTATTTGACAAAAGCTTTAGGAGCACAAGCTGGAGTAATGATTTCTGCATCGCATAACCCGGTCGCAGATAATGGAATTAAATTTTTCGGTCCTGATGGCTTTAAGCTCTCAGATGAGCAGGAGTTAGAAATTGAAGCACTAATCGATAAAGAAGAAGATACATTGCCTAGACCAACTGGTGCTGACCTTGGTCAGGTGGATGATTATTTCGAAGGTGGTCAGAAGTATCTACAATTTTTAAAACAGACAGTGGATGAAGAATTTGGAGGCATTCATATTGCCCTAGATTGTGCACATGGAGCAACATCATCCTTAGCAATGCATTTATTTGCAGATTTAGATGCTGATATTTCTACAATGGGTGCGTCACCAAATGGCTTAAACATTAACGATGGAGTAGGTTCTACACATCCAGAGGCACTAGCTAAATTTGTTTTGGAAAAAGAAGCAGATGTCGGATTAGCCTTTGATGGTGATGGAGATCGTTTGATAGCTATAGATGAAAATGGAGATATAGTAGATGGCGATCAAATTATGTATATTTGTGCAAAATATTTAAAAGAGACAGGAAGACTAAAAAATAATACAGTAGTATCTACCGTAATGAGCAATCTAGGCTTCTATAAGGCGTTAGAACAACATCAAATCACAAGCATTCCAACTGCTGTTGGTGATCGTTATGTAGTGGAGGAAATGCGTAGTAACGGCTATAATCTTGGTGGAGAACAGTCAGGACATATCATTTTTCTTGACTTCAACACAACAGGTGATGGTCTTTTAACTGGATTGCAATTGGTTAACATCATGAAAGTTACAAAGAAAAAATTATCCGAACTTGCAGGAGAAATGAAAAAATTCCCGCAAAAATTAGTGAATATTAGAGTCACGGATAAATTCCATGTCACAGATAATGAAAAAGTAAAAGAAGTTATTGCTAAAGTGGAAAAAGATATGAATGGAAATGGTAGAATATTAGTTCGTCCTTCTGGAACAGAGCCACTTGTTCGTGTTATGGCTGAAGCTCCAACAGAAGAATTGTGTGAGGCTTATGTGAATGTCATTTCTGAAGTAGTTAAAGAAGAAATGGGTTTGCCAGAAGAATAAGCGTATAATAACAAGGAGCTTATACTAATATCTATGCAATTAGGAACGAATTTAGCACGGTAGAATACATTATTAGGGTGAAGGACATTTCAGAAGGAATGTTATTCACCCTATTATTTTTCCACTTTCGTGTCGGAAAAGTATCCTACTTCACTTAGTGAAATAAAAATTTACGATTTTGTCATAGGAATGTATTTGACGGAAAGATTCTAGGTAGGGTATGATTAAATTGCTTTTTGAAAAAGCGAAACTATGAACAAGGAGGATAGGAGTGAAAATAGGAAGTGAAGCGCCTGGACTAGTGATGGACGACACGAAACTAGTTGACGAGGAGGAGGTTTATCGATTTTTCGGCGGATGCCTCCCGGTTGTGTTAGCCAATCGTAAGTACTACTTTAAAACATTAAGGCAACTTAATGCACAAAGAGTAGGGCATGCTAACAACAAGAGCATTACTTTTAAGTAGTATCGTTTACATTGTTCCGTTTATATATGCTTATCCGAAGGGAATAGAAGCATGGATGGGAAAGTAACAATGGATAGTGATAAGACTTATAAAAAAAATAATCAGAGGTAAGGGAGCAAGTTTGTTCCCTTAAATAGTGACTTCTTGCTCCCTTAGAACGGAGGAAAAGAAGTATGTGCGGAATTGTTGGTTATATTGGAAACCAGGATGCGAAAGAGATTTTATTAAAAGGTTTAGAAAAACTTGAATATAGAGGCTATGACTCAGCTGGTATTGCATTAAGCAATGGAGAAGGAGTTCAAGTATTTAAAGAAAAAGGACGAATTGCGGACCTTCGTAATATTGTGGATGAAGAAGTATTCGCACCAGCAGGAATTGGTCATACACGCTGGGCAACACATGGTGTACCAAGCAGATTAAATGCTCACCCACATAAGAGTGCATCAGAGCGTTTCACTATTGTTCATAACGGAGTAATTGAGAACTACGACTTATTAAAGAAAGAATATCTTGCTGATAGTACTTTAAAAAGTGATACAGATACAGAAGTAGTAGTTCAACTTATTGAACATTTTGTAGAAGCAGGAAGCGATGTAAAGGCAGCATTTGTTCAAACATTAAAATTATTAAAAGGGTCTTATGCTTTTGCTTTATTAGATGAGCAAAACAAAGACGTGATATATGTAGCAAAAAATAAAAGCCCGCTATTGATCGGTTTAGGTGAAAGCTTCAATGTCATTGCAAGTGATGCAATGGCTATGCTACAAGTAACAGATCAATATGTGGAATTAGTGGATAAAGAAATTGTTATCGTGACAAAAGACAGTGTAACAATTGAGACTTTAGAGGGAGAAATTATTTCCCGGGAAGCATATACAGCAGAATTAGATGCTAGTGATATCGAAAAGGGAACATACCCTCACTATATGTTAAAAGAAATTGACGAACAGCCAGTAGCTATTCGCAAAATCATTCAGGAATATCAAGATAAGGATGGTAAGCTAACGATTGATCCAGCAATTGTTGAAGCAGTAAATGCTGCAGATCGTCTATATATTGTTGCTGCTGGTACATCTTATCATGCCGGTCTTCTTGGAAAGCAATTTATTGAGAAATTAGCAAAAATTCCAGTTGAGGTTCATGTTGCAAGTGAATTTAGCTATAATATGCCATTGCTTTCGGAAAAACCATTGTTCATTTTCATTACACAAAGTGGAGAAACAGCAGATAGTCGCGCAGTACTTGTACAAGTGAAGGAAATGGGTTATCCAACGCTAACCATTACAAATGTACCAGGCTCCACATTGTCTCGTGAAGCTGACCATACCTTATTATTATTTGCTGGTCCTGAGATTGCTGTAGCATCAACGAAAGCATATACTTCGCAAATGGCTGTATTATCTATCCTTGCAGAAGTAATGGCGAAAAGCAAAGGCTATGACGTTGATCTTGACCTTATTCATGAACTAGGCATCATTGCAAATGCAATGGAAGTTATTTTTGAAGATAAGGAAGAGCTTGAGGCAATCGCTAAGGAATATCTTGAAACCTCAAGAAATGCATTCTTTATCGGACGTGGAATTGATTACTATGTTGGTTTAGAAGGTGCTCTAAAATTAAAAGAAATCTCTTACATCCAAGCAGAAGGTTTCGCAGGTGGAGAATTAAAGCATGGAACAATCGCTTTAATTGAAGATGGAACACCTATTATCGCATTAGCAACACAAGAAAGTGTTAACTTAAGCATACGTGGTAACGTAAAAGAGGTAGTAGCTCGTGGAGCAAATCCGTGCATCATTTCCATGAAAGGCTTAGAAATGGATGATGATCGCTACATCGTACCAACTGTGCACGATCTGTTAACACCCCTTATCTCTGTAGTACCATTACAATTAATTGCTTACTATGCAGCGCTTCATAGAGGCTGTGACGTAGATAAACCACGTAACTTGGCAAAGAGTGTTACGGTGGAGTGATTTGAAATTCTTTGTGGTATGAAACTATGTAGCTGTTACTTTCCTCTTCCCCATGCTAAAAAGTCGGTACCTACTGCTAAATAGTTGGTATCCAAACTGAAAAGGAAGCGGGAAGAGCTGCGGGCAAACAAATATGTATGTAACATTTACTCAACTGCAAAATCAATCAAAAATCGGGCTGGATCCAATCGTGATTCAGTCCTTTTCTTTTCGTCCATTACTCCTTCAATCCCTTGTCCAATAAGGATAGCAGAGGGAAGAGAGTAACGAAAAAAGAGCAAAGGTTCACTAAGTTTTCAGTGTAAATCCGACAGAATTTCCATGGCTTTTTCAATCATTTTTGTAGTCTTTTCTCCTGATTCTTTCCTCCATTATGGGAAGAACTTTTTAACATTGTCCGAATATTCGATACAAGCCAGAACGGAAAAAAGAGGGCGAAAATGGGGGTTTTGGGGAAGAACAATAAAGCAGAAGGAAGAATAAGGGAAGGAAGAGGAAAGAGGGAAGAGGCTTAGAGCTGCAAGGGTTTGAGGGGAGTGAGGGGGAGAGAAGGGCTTTTTGGCAGGGGAATATAGTAGAAGAAAGAAAAAGAAGAATGAAGAAAAAACAGACAGGTATATTGCATTTACTTGCCAGAAAAGAGCGTGTAATTGTGGTGGAGGATGACCTTTTAGGAATACATACGTAGGCAAAAAAAATATACTATTTACTATAGTCAATGTATAAAAAGAACACCTATTGGGAAAAATAAAAAGTTATGCTATGTGTATAAGATTGAAAAAAGGTGTCAATGATTCTAGTAGTTATGAATTACTATTAGAAAGAAGGTAATAAAGTGGAGAGTAGAAATAAAAGAATAAGATGGAGTAGAGAAAAGGCGATTGAATTTTTCCAGCAGGAAATTGTCCCCAATGTAAAACCTTTAAATAAAAATAATATTAGAAAATACTCACCAAGGTTTTATCAAGCATTACAAAAAAGAGAAATGATAACATGGCTGGAGTTATTTGCTACTATCGGTTTGGACTTCGAAGAAATTCATAGGAATCAGAGAAATATTGGGGATCGGAAATTTTGGACTAAGGGAAGATTAATTTCTTACTTCGGTAATGTAATTCTTCCAAAGAATGAGGGATTGAAACGAAGAGATTTAGTTAAAAACCATAACCACTTTTGTAGAGGAATGGATAACTCCCAAGAAATAACATGGTATGAATTATACGCATTATTTGGTCTCGATTATGAGGCAATAAAAAGGGAACCAGCATACTGGAATCGTGATCGTTTAATAGAATTTATGTTCCACTTAATAGAGATAGGAGAGCCGGTCAATTTAACGGCATTAAGTGATAATCATGAATCTTTTTATAAGGCTTTATTGTATAGTAAGGATATAACTGTTGAAGAATTATGTGAGATTTGTGGTCTGGATTATAAACTGGTAAAAAGAGAAAGGAAATATAAATCAGATGATGATGCACGGCAAGGGTTAATAAAGTTGTCAAGTAAAGGGATTACTTTATACAATGCAAAAAACGTAAGAAAAGATACAGCATTATATAAATATTTACGAGAAAGAGGAAATGGAAATTTACAGCGAGGTATGGAGTTGGTAGGATTCAAGGTAACAAAGGATAGTAGTATACCAGAGATCCGGATTAGCGATATACGATATAGTCAAATTTTGGGGCATCATTTTCAAAAGGTTGTCTCAGATATTTTCAATATATTGAGACTAGGTATTCGGGACAATATTGAATCGATTAATGGTCTTAAACCAGACTTTGTTAGTAAAAAGGATGGAACTTGGTATGATGCAAAAATTTCATCAAGAGCTGTTTATGATAGTATCATAGATGGACGGTATGCAGAGAAAGCAAAGAAAGTTGTTTATGTGTATTTAGAAAACACCAAGGAATTGAACACTGATTTGCTGCCGTCAAATGTTGAGATAGTCCATGTCGATAAATATACTGAGATGATAAAGAATAGACAGAAAAAGGATTATTTTTTGGGTAAACTTGCACTTTTAAGCGATCTATATAAGCATTTAATGATTAAAGATTCCCAAAAGAAAACAAGTAGTTAAGATTTAACAAAATATTAGGCTGGATTCAAAAGTGGCTCAGAAGAAGCATTCTCAATTCAAGTGATGGTAAAACACTTATTCACTCTTGATTACAGCAACCAACTCACAACTCTTTCATTACTTACGCTTATTGAATTTTTGTGCTACCATACATTCAATAAACTTGAGAGAAGGGATTGCAATGAGTATATCCTCTGACTATTATCCTTTAAGTCAACACTTAAACAAGTTGGTTGAAAAAGGAATTACACAGATCACACTAACTTTCAGTGAGATTGAAGATGTATTAAAAAGGAATCTACCACCAACTGCTAGAAAAAATCCAACATGGTGGTCAAATTCACGAACGGAAAAATATAGACAGTGTGCTTCTTGGCTTGATTATGGTTGGGAGAAAAAGAAAGTGGATTTAAAAGGTGAAAAGATAGAGTTCCAATACATGGCTAAATAGAAAAATCAGCTGTATCGTATTCGGAATTATCCGACTCCCCAATTTTCTCCCACCTTTGTTTCAAGGGGATAGGAAGATTTAAAAGGTTCTATTCTATATAGTGAGGAAACAAACGAAATAGAGAAATGGTAATTCATATTTTTCTAAGTGAAATGTGTTAACGCTCAACAATTATTTAAAAGTAAGATTAATTAGGCAATGTCAACATTTACTCTTTATGAATCTTTGTTATATCAATGTTTATTTTAGGAAGTGTCAACACTTTTTATCCACTGAAAAGTGTTGAGTATGCTGTAGAATCGCAAAGCCATTCAGTAGATTTAGCTCTGGGTGGCTTACTTCGTAAAAATAGGATGAATTGAATTTACCCTGGACTAACAATTTAATTAATCCTCGATTTCTATTTCCCAATCCTCAATATAGTCCGAACCAAGTAGTTTTTTGATTTCTTCCTCTGTTGCATCTGTATCTCTTTTAGATTTAAGGTAATCATACTCCTCTTTTGGTACTAAGTATTCTCCTTCCATTTGCTTTCCAGAAAGGTATCCTTGTTTAATCCAACTTATCACTTTTTCTAATGTAACCTGATAATAATCAGCCACTATTTTTGCAGGAATATAAGGTATAACAGTTTCATCCCTTCCGCCAAGATTTTTTCTATCAATATGCCGTAGAGTTTCGTCCGCTTTTTTGTCTTGTTTTTTTGTGGTGGTGAAATTATATTCTGGAATCAGCCAAACACCATTTTCAGTTTGATAAGCGTCTCGGAACATTCCTTTTTCACACATATTTTGTACTGTTTGACGACCTAAACCTAGCTTCTTGCATACTTCAGCAATAGAATACATATTTTCACCTTTTTCTTAGTAATGTAAAGTTTATCCAAATGCTTACCTTGATTATCGCATTAATCTTATTTATAATACAAATTAATAAAATGAAAAGCAGGGAAAAACTATGATTGAGAAAACTGCGTTCAAAATAAAATTCAATATATTAAATGGCTCGTATTCCAGTTAAGGGGGAATACGGGCTTTTTTATTTTCCTTTGACTTTAGTCATTGGTAATGAACTGGAAGAGATTCAAATGTGAGGAGGATGAAGAAATGGGAATTTATATTGGTCTGGACATAATCCCGAATCAAATTAAACAGGAAGATTGGCAAATGGTTTTTGAAGAGACGTTACAGTTGATTCAAGCATACTCATTTGCAACGTTAAATGTGGATAGTGTTAATGGATTTAAGCGGATCGTATTAGAACGAACAGAACGGCAAAATGTCGAAGGCTATGGTTCGGAGGCAGAATATTGGAAAATAAATGGAGACTTAGAAAGCAAAGAAACGGGAGAGAGCTTTACGTTATTTTCCAGTTTAGAAAGATATAGTGGATTTAAGGAAGAGAGATTGAAGGAAGATATTTTACTCTACTACATAGAAGACGGAGTAAATGGAGCGAGAGAAGTTTTTTATTCTAAAACACAAGGGAAGGATTACCACACATACTTACTTGCCATTGCTGCATTAATTGAAAGTAGGTTTCCGAAGTTTGCATGTGTCTATGGTGAGATTTCCAAGGACCAGGCACAAAAAGCAGTGAGTTGGGCTAATTCCATTTTAAAAAAGCCAATAGATTTACCTGTCCGGGTTAACCCTTCTAAGCTCTTAGAACGTTTAGGAGTAATTGGTGGTATAGAAATAGAAGAAAAGCAGCTTGAGGCTCTATACGATCTTTCCATTGGTGCTAGTGATGAAGTGGATGACCTTGTTGGGAAACATTTTAACATGAATGTGGTACGATACTATTTTTCTAAAAAACTTCAAGCGTTCAAAAGTCCTGTACAATTAGGAGCTGAGCTTATAATTATAAGATTTCTGAATGCTGGACTCCCATTAGAAACACTGACTGACATTTGTTGCATTGACAGCAATGGACCAAAGTTTGAACCAAATGATTTCATAAAAGCAATTTGTTCAACTTGGGTATTTGTTGAACCAGAAATAAGAGGATATATGGGGCATGTTAAAAAATCAACAGATATCCCTGAGACAGTAGATGCACAATTCGGAAACATGTTTTTAGACATGGGATTTATGGGAAGACGGACAAGGAGATATGTTCCAAAAGAAGAGGTAATAAGCGTTCTTAAAGGGAAATTGGGCGACAATAACCAGTTTGTCCAGACGATAGAAGCGAAATATCAAGATATTGTAAATATGCTAAAGGAAAAAGGAAGGAAACTGAAGGAAATAGAAGACGATTCCCAAGTTAAGTTGGAGCGGGATTTTATCTATACTTTTGATGATTTGATGTATTGGAATAATCAGTACGAGATAAGCGAAAGTATCTTGAACATTATCACAACTGTAAAGGAAGCTGTTGAAGTAAGCCTTAGTAAAAGGAGCGACCTAATGCAGATAATTGGGGAGGCAGAAGAACAAGGCCAATTAATCAAAGTGTTGAGTAATATAATTCAAGAACACCGAAATCTAGTATTAACAAGGGGAGCATGGGATTGGATTGAAAATGAAACCAATGATGTTATAAAACGAATGGTGGTTATGCTTTTGGCTTTTGAGGATAACGGTGAGCTACGGAAACTCTTTAGGGCATATTTCGAAAATAAAGGTTTGTTTTATAAATATATGAAATGAAGTAGCGGAGATATTGATACTTAATCAGGATGAATAATGAATTTATAAAAAAGGAGGGGTTAGTGTGTGGTTATTAATTGTCTCCATTGTTGCCATTCTTGTTACTGTTTTATTAGCTACAGTTACTGCAGCGAGTATTTGGAGGTCAAAAAGGAGGAAGTAAATCTAAGGAAGTTTGATATTTGTTCAGAAGGAAGGCTTCTGAACTGTCTTGTGTTTTACCAAATTAGGAAATCAACATATTTGTTTGCACTAATAGTCAATGGGAGAGATAGAGTGTGGAAATATACGGAGGAAGAGCCGGTTATAATTCTGTGAGCTTTACCGGTAAAAAATATCAGGCATTAGCCCGATTTAAGGATGGGATAATCACGACAGAAGTAAGACTGAAAAAGATGAATAGGACAACCACTATTCTTTCAAGAATACCGTTTGTTCGTTCTTATTCTATGATAATTGAACTAATCCTTGAACATTGGAGACGATTTTTATTTGCGATAGTAGTCTTGTTTTTGATGGAGTTTTTATTCATTAGAACATCAGATTCTTATCTTTTACATAACATCCCAATTAACACCTTAGAAATGTTGTCATTCTTCCTAGTTATAGCTGGTCTAGTGATAAAAATAAGCCCGGTTGGGGCGTATCATGCGGCAGAACATAAGGCTTTTTCGGCATATGAGAAAAATCTAAATTTAACATTAGAAAACGTAAGAAAGCAACCAAGGACTCATCCATTTTGTGGCACCAATCTGGTAATATCCTATTTCATTTGCTACTTTATTTTATTTGTGATATTTGGCGACTCAATTTTTGTTTATCTAGTTGCCTGGGGCGTTGGATTCGAGCTCTTTAAGAATGAGCCAAAAATAATTTGGGATTCAATATTGGTAATTGGAAAAGTTGCACAATATCTTCTTTTTACTTCAAAGCCTCAAGACAAACATTTAATTGTGGCAATAGAGGCAATTACAAAATTGGAAAAGAAGGAATTAGCAAATGAAGATTAAATTCATAAACATAGAAAAATATTTAGAGTTCAAGACTCAGAGGAGGCTGTACGGGGATGAATGGTAAGAAAAGAGATCCTAAGAGAATCGAAAGGATTATAAATTTGCTTCAAGAAGTATGGGAATCAAATCCCGATATGCGTTTCTTTCAGTTAATAGATTCATTTCAACATGAATACTCATCAAGAAATAATGAATTTGGTAAGCGGGTGGGATTTGAACTGGATTCTAATAAATATGAGAAACCACTGGCATATATAGACCTCTTTTACCTGGAAGACAAAGAATTAGAGGCATTCTTACAGGTTTATATTCATCAATTTGGTAATAGGAAGTGAAGCTAGATGAACAAAGAAAAGGAACGTGAGGGACCACCTCTCTTGTATGTCTTTTCTCAAAGGAAACCACACGAAGATATTGTCATTGTTTCTAACAGGACAGCCCTGCTCCGAGTGAAGGGTACCATCGAGGATGCACTTGAAGATGGAGAAGGAGACTGTACGGGCGTTTTCTCCGACTTTGAGACATATGGTATTAAAATTATTCTAAATGATGAGATTTATGATACGGAGTTCTGGAAAAGGTTGCAATTGCCGTTTTTTGAGGTTGATGAAAATGAAGAGGGAGTTCTGTCAGTTGAAGACATTATAGGCTTCGATATAAAAAACTCAGATGATTTAAGAAATGCAGAACCGGAAATGGAGAAATATAGAAGACATAGTCAAGAGATGACGGAGAAGATGAAGCAAAAAGCAAAAAGGAATACGCAGAGGAACTCCCAATGGAATATATAAAGATATTGGATTCAAATGATTTAATAAAACTAGATGAATATTTGAGTAGCTACGAAGTTAATGAACAGGTAAATGGAGAAAGTCTCATTTACTGGGCTGTGTTTAATAACAAGCTGCCTGTTATTAAAAGATTACTTGAATTGGGAGCTGATCCTGTTCAAAGGGATTCTCTCGACAGGTCATTATTAGAAATCGCCTCTTATTTCGGATTCCATGATGTTTGCAAGACGCTTCTTGAAAACGGAGCGAAGATTGATGAAGATTGCTTCCGAAGAGCTGAAAATGGTTGGGATGGGTTTAGGCAGAGTGAAATAATTGAATTGTTACATGAGTGGCAAAAAGGTAATTGAACCCCCTGATATTTAATTCTCAGGGGTCTTTTTAGGTTGATAGGTTTTGATAAAATCAAGAAGGCATTTGCTGTAGATTTCTCTAAGACGGATATGCTGGAATCGGCTAGAATACAAGTCAGAGAACGCCTTGAAAATGTCCTCGTTTACCTGAATGGTTCTAGTGATCGTTTTGCTGCTAGAGTCATATATTTCTGGCTCTAAAATCAATTGAGTTTCATTTGAATGCAAAAGCCTTTTTAACTCTTCAAGGTGTTCAGCAACAAACTGCAGTGATTCCTCCATTTTGTCCTCGTTAGCTCCTGTTTGGAGATATTTCTTGTACTCCTCAATTGGCATAATTCGTTCGTACTGTTTGCTAGTTTTATTGAATTGATAACAGGAGTTTCCCCTAATGACCTTCGAAAGTGTTGACTCTGGCAATCCCAATTTAGAAGATACAACTTTCAAAAGAAAATCATTCTCTTTGAGCATTTTATTCACTAGCTCTACTTTTTCAAGTGAGGACAGACTCATAAATTTTTGTGTATCCATGTTGATTCCCCCTTTAAAACTAATGTCTATTTATACTAGATAACTATTAAAAGAAATATTCCATCCTATAGAAAATTATTAGTTTTATTAAGTAGTAGTAAACGGTTGGGTAGTTGCTTAGTATATAAGGTATTTTGACAAATCAGGAACTGATCAAGTATCAGTGAATAAGGAGGAAACTACAATGGAACAACAAGGAAATCAGGATGTTCTTGATATGATTGAAAATCATTTCGGCGAATTAGTTGAGCAACTAAAGGAGCAAAGGGGATATAGTCTGAAGGATATATCTGACAAGACTAATCTGTCACCAAGCTACGTGTATAGAATAATTAGGGGTTTCAGGGGTGGCGAATTGACAACCAAACTGAATATCCTGATTAATGGTTTTGGATTAGAAGATCTAGCTGAAGAATATTTTAAGCAGGTTTTACAAAACAAAGATCAGCTAAAAAAGATTACTGATTAGAGTAATTGAAAGGTGAAGCTACTGATTTTTTCTCAGTAGCTTTTATTGTTAGTGGACTCCTAAAGTTAAATACAATAAGTAGAAGGAATTACTCATAATTCTCACATTGGAACCGTTTCGGGTACATAATACGTTGCTTATATTTTGAATGCTAGTTTTTAGAAACGTTTTAAGATCGTATATAGTCCTAAATGAGTACAATATGGAGGCTGAAATAAGAAAATGGACATTAATCAATGGTTGGAATTGAGTTCCAAATGAAATAAGACTAGAATAAGAGGTAAGTAAGAAAATTGCAAGAGGTGAATCCTGTGGAACTAAAAATGTTTTATCGTACACAGAGAGATTTGGCTGTTGATTTGAATAAGCTAGTGGATTCCTATTGGCAGGAAGAGATAAAAGAGAATGAGCTAATAGATGGAATAAAAAACTTATATCAACATAATCAAGAAAAACTAATAAAGGACAGTGAGTTCACAAAAGTAGTCCAGCAGCAATGCGGTAAAAGGCGTTTAGCAGTAGTGGGAAAGATACTGGAAATAAAATAGGAAAATAGTCTTGTCTGAAAGGTTTGATTGCATGACAATGGAATTAGAATATTCTTCAAGTTTGAATGGGGCATCCTTTTTACTTTTTGAGTTAAAGCAGGTAATAAAGTTAAAGCAGCTTGGACTTTCTAAACAGGAAATTAGGCAAAAAGTAAAAGAGGAAAATCTGTTTCAATTTAATAATCAAGGGAGAATCAATAGAGCACTACCTTCCGTTATGAAAAGGGCAGAAGCTATTGACGAAACTCTGGCGGCTTTAATGCTAGAAGGTTCTATTGAAACGGGAAAAATCCTTAACCTGTATGCCATTATGAAGACTGATTTGCTGTTTTTTGAATTCATGGATGAGGTAATAGGGGAAAAGCTACATAATAATGACTACCTAATAGAAAAGAAGGACATTAATCTCTTCTTCGCCTCTAAGGCGGAGCAAAGTGAAAAGGTAGCCAGTTGGAGCGATATTAATATTGAAAAGTTAAAAAGGGCTTTCATGCAAGTATTGTATGAAAGCGGAATGTTAAGAACCAGAAAAGGTAAAGAGTTAGACAGATTAATTATTGATGAACAGATAAAGAATCATCTCACTCGAATTGGTGATGCTCGTTATATACGTGCAATGGGTGAGTAGGGGGTGAATATGTGGCAAATTTGAATGCAAGACTGGATCAGATTATACCGAAAATTAAAGAGGATAAGTTCATAGAGGGACGTGGCCTTGGCAATGAAATTAGCTTTTACGTATTTGACTACGAGCCGCAAGATGAACTTATGGTAAGGGATTATATTAAGCATATTAAGAAAGAGTTTGGTTATGAAGGATCTAACCGGAGAATTATTGAGTTTGATTTATATAAAATGCTGCTAGAAATTACAAAAGATAAAAGGATCTTCGAACGGATTTTTGAAATGGAAGAACGTCAAGGAAAAGATCAATTGTTTAAAGCAATGACGACATTTGCTAAGCCAGAAGTGTTTCTAGGAAAGATTAAAGAACAAATGGGTGATTATAATGTGGTGTTCCTCACTGGAATAGGTAAGGTTTATCCATTCGTTCGTTCACATAATATTTTAAATAACTTACAAGAAGTGTTGGACAATGTACCCGTTATCATGTTTTTCCCTGGAAAATATGATGGGCAATCATTACAATTGTTTGGAAAATTTAAGGATGATAATTATTACCGGGCTTTCCGATTAGTCGATTAAATGGGATAGGGGGAATTTAGATGATTATTAAAGATATGTTTCAAAAAGACATTGAACGTGATATTCGTGGAGTCATTAAAGTAGCTCAACAAGATGAAGATAATATTTATCAGGAATTGGACGAGTATGTCGTTACCCGTGAGTTGCAAAAACATCTTTCTAAGTTTTATGAGAATTATCAAAAAGGGATTAATGGTGTAACAGATAAGATGGGTGTTTGGATTTCTGGATTCTTTGGTTCTGGTAAATCACACTTTCTGAAGATACTAGCCTATTTGCTTGAAAATAAAGAGATCAATGGGAAACAAGCAATTGACTTCTTTCAAGATAAAGTGCAGGATCCACTTGTTTATGCGAATATGCAACGTACTGCCGATGTAGAAACAGAAACTATTCTGTTCAATATTGATTCGAAGGGTTCACTTGACAATAAATCCAAGGAAGACGCTATTTTGAGAGTCTTCATGAAGGTTTTTTATGAGCATCGTGGTTACTACGGAGATATACCTGGTGTGGCTGAAATGGAGAAGTACCTGGATAAACAGGGAGTCTATGAGGCGTTTAAAGCGGAATTTAAGTCATTAGCTGGTGAAGCATGGGAAGAACGTCGTAATAGTTTTTACTTTGATGCGGACTTTGTCATTGGTGCCCTAACGAAAGTAACTGATATGACCGAAGAATCTGCTCGAAATTGGTTTGAAAATGGTGTAAATAATTTCGAAATCAGTATTGAAAAGTTTGCGAAAGACGTAAATGAGTACATCAATAGTAAGGGGAAAAACTTCCACCTTATCTTCCTCGTGGATGAGATCGGCCAATACATCGGTGATAACCGTAGTTTGATGTTGAATTTGCAGACAGTGGCTGAAGACCTTGGAACCCACTGTAAGGGTAAAGTTTGGATAATGGTTACTTCTCAAGAGAGTATTGATAGCATAATCAAAGTCAAAGGTGATGACTTCTCCCGTATTCAAGGGCGATTCGATACAAGACTCTCTCTATCATCCATCTCGGTTGATGAAGTTATCAAAAAACGTATCCTATTAAAAAAAGATTTTGCTAATGACAAATTGAAGGTTCTTTATCCTGAAAAAAGTGCTATTTTAAAGAATCTAATTAGTTTCAGAGAAAGCACAGCGGATTTACGTGGGTTTGACAATGAACAGGAATTTGCAGATGTGTATCCTTTCATGCCTTATCAATTCAAGTTGTTACAAAACGTTTTTGAGCAAGTAAGGAAACATGGCTCTTCTGGTAAGCATTTATCTGAAGGGGAACGCTCCATGTTATCAGCATTTAAAGAAGCTGGTCTTCAATATAAGAATGCTGAAGAAGGTACACTTATACCTTTTTATGCCTTCTATGACACGATAAAGGAATTTTTGAATCCATCCATTTCAAGAGTTATCGAAGGTGCCTATGAAAATCCAGCCCTAAAAGATGATGATTTTAACATTGATCTATTAAAGGTTCTGTTCATGATTAAATATGTGAAAGAACTGCCAGCAAATCTCGATAATATTGCTACTCTAATGGTTACGCATATTGATGAGGATAAATTACAGCTTAAAGAGAAAATTAAAGTTTCTTTGCGTAAGCTAATTTCTCAAACGTTGGTACAGAAAAATGGGGATAATTTTATCTTTTTAACAGATGACGAGCAAGACATTAATAGGGAAATCAAGTCCCTAAATATTGATGAGGACATTGTTAAGCGGGAGTTAGCAAACTATATTTTCCAAGACTTATATGATGAAAAGCGTTTTCGTTACAACAGTGAATACTCATTTACCTACAATCAGAAAATGGATGAAAAAAACTATGGAAATCAGACATCTAATATAGGTATGCAAATTCTTTCTCCATTATCAGACCATTACCAGAAGTCCGAGCAAGAATTAATGATGATGACTTCGGGTAATGGGGAAATGATCATTAAACTTGGTGGTAATGAGGCCTATATCGAGGAAATTGGGGAAGCGTTGCGTATTGAGGAATTCCGTAAGAAAACGAATATTACGCAACTTCCTGAAAACATCCAAAATATCTTGAATAATAAACAAGCGGAAGTTCGTGAACGTCGAAGAAGAGTTCGTGAGCTTTTGGAGGAAGCGATTAAAGACAGTGCTTTCTTTATCAATGGGGATAAAGTAGAAATTAAAGGATCAACTGTTCGTGAGAAAATAAATACTGCTTTTACGATGCTAGTCGATAATGTCTACACAAAACTTAGTTATGTAAAGGAACACTTAGATAATGAAAGGGCCTTAATTTCAATCCTTTCTTCAAACGATGAACAATTGTCATTTGAAGAAACTTTGAAAGTAAATCCTAATGACTTGGCTAAGCGGGAAGTGTCTGATTTTATCGCCTTACAAGACGACTTGAAAAAGCAGGTACGTATTAAGATTTTATTCGACCGTTTCGGAGACAAGCCATATGGTTGGAAAATGCTTGATATATCAGGAATGATTGCACATTTATTAAAAGAACAACGTATCCGGATTCGTTATAATGCAGAATACTTGGAACCAGAAGATAATGTGAATACACTTGTAACGATTTTTACAAAGACACAGGAAGCAGACAAAGCCATTGTGTTGAAGAGGGTAAAGGTTGATGAAAAACTAATTAAAACAGCTAAAAGTATTTGTAAAGATGTGTTCAATAAAACAGATTTGGCTGACGATGAAGATGGGCTATTGAAGGACATTCGCCTACTTGTTGAAAAACAGATAGACGAAATTAAGGGATTTAAAGCCCGTTATGAAGGAAGAAAGTATCCTGGTATGAGTTTGCTCGATAAAGGATTAGAATACTTTGAGCAGTTCCATAATGGCTTAGATAATGTATCTTATTTCAATAAGTTAAAGGAATTAGAAGACGACTTACTTGATTGGGAAGAGGATATTGTCTATGTCAAAAGTTTCTTCGGTACTGATCAGAAGAAAATCTTTGATGATGGATTGGCAGCCATACGAAAATATGATGAAAGTAAATCCTATTTGGTGGGTGCAGAGGTAGAAGGAGTTATTAATAAGCTCCAGTCCATACTTCAGGATCCTTTACCTTACAAAAAGATAAAGGACATTCCTGAGCTTATTCATGCAATGGATGAACAAATTCATAATGTCCTTAATGAGAAGAGAGAAAATGCTCATAAAAAACTTAAAGATGATAGTGATTACTTATCGTTATTGACATCACAATATGGTGTATCCAATGAAACGAAAGAACGTGTAAGTCGTTACTATCAAGAACTTAATGCTAATGTAGATACTTTTAAAGATATTTATAAAGTCGATGCAACAGTTTCTCAAAGCACCAGCTTCAAGGAGAAAATGGAAGGGCATATCGAGCGGGAAATTGCTGAATGGAAACGTAAAAAGGAAGAGGAACAAAGAAAACGTCCTGATGGTGAAGTAGTTGATCCTCCTATATCGCCTGTAGGCCCAACTATTCAAAAGCAACCAGTAAAAGTAACAAAATTAGTCAATGTAAAAACATTAACTACAGAAGATGATGTCGATAAGTACATCAATGCTTTATCTAGTAAGCTAAAGCAGATTATAAAAGAAAATAAACAAATTGAGTTTGTTGAATAATTGGGGTGAAATGGATGAATAAAACTGCACTCAAGACTTTTGCTACGAATGCACGAAGAGAGCTATTGAAAAAGGTCGAAGCAAGAGCAATGAAGATAGGAATTACAGAAGATAACATAAAAAAAGCAGACATTGAAAGCTCAGATGCCATCTTTATAGATGGCAGACAGCTTTCAAAGGAAGAAAAGATTCAAAGAGATAGGTTGATTGATCGCATTGGTCAAATTGGATTCAAGCGAGTAATGGAGGAAGTAGCTTATACTTGGTTTAACCGTTTCACAGCCTTACGTTTTATGGAGGTAAATGACTACCTACCAACGAAGGTAAGGGTACTTTCTTC
The DNA here is from genome assembly GCF_052064465.1 of Niallia sp. HCP3S3_B10. NCBI lineage: Bacteria > Bacillati > Bacillota > Bacilli > Caryophanales > Bacillaceae > Niallia > Niallia sp. HCP3S3_B10. The sequence continues at coordinate 21,759 of NZ_JBQHVO010000015.1, forward strand.
TACAAATGTAGATAGCAATGAGCCAGACATGATGAAAGAAGCCCTTGAGTTAGATTTAGATTTGGACAAGGAATATATCTATGAGTTGAAAATGAACAATAACTCAGAGGAACTGTTCAAATATCTTATTATCAAGCATTGCAATGACTTAAATCGTTATATGCCATTCATGTTTGAAACGATTGATGATTATACAGAAATCTTGTTTCCAGATGGCCTTCTTTCAACTGATTCCTTTATTAGATTAATGACAAATACAGAGGTAATTCCCGAAGATAACTGGGAAAAGGTTGAAGTCATAGGTTGGCTATATCAATATTATATCGCAGAAGAAAATGAGCGTGTTATACAAGCTAAGAAGCGATATAAAGCTGAGGAAATACCATTTGCTACACAGCTTTTCACACCTGAATGGATTGTGCGGTATATGGTACAAAATACACTAGGACGTTACTGGGTTGAATCACATCCAGAACACCGTGATCTTATAAAGGAATGGGAATTTTATCTTGAAAATCCTAACCAGGTAGTTGATTATGAGGAAGAATTAGCATCCTTTATTAATAGAGAATTAATAGTAGAGGATATTAAATGTTTTGACCCTGCGATGGGGAGCGGACATATTTTGGTTTACATGTTCGATGTTTTGTTTGAGATTTATAGTAAATGTGGATACATGGAACGTGAAATTCCACGTCTGATTATCGAAAATAATCTCTATGGATTGGACATTGATGGACGAGCGTTCCAGTTAGCGAGTTTTTCTCTTATTATGAAGGCATTAGAATATAATAGACGTTTTTTTAGAAGCATTGAACGGGATGGATTGAAAATAAATTTGGGATCCATTCAGGAAACAAATTCAGTTACGGAAGAAGAGTTGGAGTATATTGCAGGAGAATCATCAGGCGAGTCATTTGAAAAAGTGAAAATATTTGTTAATCAGTTCCAAAGTGCAAAGGCAATTGGCTCACTTATAAAACTTGATTCTAATGATATTGACTTTATTGAGGGACGTTTAAATGTAATTGAGCAACAACAGGGCAATCTTTTTGAGGAAAATATGAAAGATCGTATACTTCCCCTATTTAGAATGCTTGTCAAACAAACTTCCATAATGGATATGAGATATGACATTTTTATTTCAAATCCGCCTTATGCTGCTAACAAGTATTTGAATACCGAAGTAACAAACTATTTGACTAAACATTATCCTAATGTGAAATCTGATCTTTTTTCGGCATTTATAGAATATAGTTTTCACTCTACAAAATATAATGGACAAATGGGATTCATGTCCCCATTTGTATGGATGTTCATTTCCTCTTATGAAAAGTTGCGTCAAAACCTCATTAAGAATAGAACTATTAGTAGTTTAATTCAATTAGAATACTCAGGTTTTGATGAGGCAACCGTACCAATTTGTACATTTACTTTAAGAAATTACCCTAGTGAAACTTTAGGAGAATATGTAAGGTTAACTGATTTTAAAGGGGCTAAAAATCAGCCAACAAAAACATTAGAAGCTGTTGAAAATCCATCTGTCCCATACAGGTACACATTTGATCAAGATAATTTTAGTAATATCCCTGGGAGTCCTATTGCGTATTGGATAAGTAATAGTGGGATAAATGCGTTTAAAAATGCACCTAAAATCAAGGACTTTGGACAAACAAGAAAGGGTATGGCTACAGGATTAAACGCAGAATTTGTAAGGGCATGGTTTGAAGTATCATTTAATAGAATAGGAATAGGACTGGACAGGGAGCAAGCCAAAAAATCAGATAAAAAATGGTTCCCCTATGCTAATGGTGGAGAATACAGGAAATGGTATGGTAATTATGTAGATGTAGTAAATTGGCAAAATGATGGATACAGATTAAGGAATGAGAAAAATGAAGAGGGTAGAATAAGGGCAGTTAATCTTAACTTAGATTATATTTTTTCAGAGGGTTTATCTTGGACTTCTATCACGAGTTCGAAGTTTTCAATAAGGCTTTTGCCAAAGGGCTTCTTATTTAGTTCTGCTTCTAATGCCTTATTTGCAAATGAATATAATAAATATTTTTTGGGTTTATTAAATTCAAAAGTACACCAATATCTTTCAAAGATCTTAAATCCTACTTTGAATGCAAATCCTGGAGATATTTCAAAAATTCCGGTGCTTAATGATAATAGGATTAATACTTCTTTAATAGATGAAATATTAGAATTGGTTAAAAGTGAATGGGATTATTATGAAACTTCTTGGGATTTTAGAACACATCCTTTTATAGAATTCAAAGAAGATAAATTAACTATAGAAAATATTTATAAACGATGGGAAAGATACGCAGAAGAACGATTCAATCTTCTCAGGTCAAAAGAAGAGGAATTAAACAAAATTTTTATAGAGACTTATGGTTTCCAAGGGGAAATATCTCCAATAGTTGATGATAATGATATAACTATCCGTAAAGCAGATTTGGAGGAAGACATTAAGAGTTTCATCTCATATGCAATTGGATGTTCATTTGGACGTTACTCTCTTGATGAGGACGGTCTGGTTTATGCTGGTGAAGGGTTTGAACGTACACGATATAAATCATTTCCAGTTGATCAGGACAATATCCTCCCCATCCTTCCAGGAGCATATTTCGGAGATGATATGGTTTCAAAGTTTGTCAACTTTGTTCAGATAACATTCGGTGAAAGTAATCTTAATGACAATTTGGATTATATCGCTAATGCTTTGGGTAGAAGGAAAGGTGAAACAGCAAAAGAAACACTTAGACGTTATTTCTTAAATGATTTCTATAAAGATCATTTAAAGACATACAATAAACGACCTATATATTGGTTATTTACTTCTGGAAAAGAGAAAGCCTTTAATTGCTTAATCTATATGCACCGTTATGATAAGACCACACTTTCCCGCATCCGGACAGATTATTTACATGACTATCAGATTCTTTTAGATGCTGAAAAGAAAGACTTACTTAATATCATTGAAGGTGATTCTACAGCAAAAGAGATAAGTAATGCAAAGAAAGAACTGAAATACCTTGATAAGAAGATTGATGAATTAAAGGAGTACGATGAATTACTCCATCACATGGCAGATATGCAGATTGAAATAGATTTAGATGATGGTGTTAAAGTGAATTATGAAAAATTTAAAGGACTCGTCGCAAAAATTTAAATAAATCCAACGGAGATACATCAGTGTTTTGCTGGTGTATCTTTGCACTATAATGTAAATAGAAAGTAGGTGAAGGAAATGAATATAACTCAAATTGAGGCTGCGTTATCAGATATATTCAATGAGCCATTAAAAGATGGGGAACAACGGAGGATTGTGTTCTGGGTGGATAAAGATAATGAGTTCACTGAGGACATTGAACAGCTTACCGTTGGTAAAGTAAAGGTACATATGCTTACGGACCGTAACCAGTTTCAGACGAAATATTTGCTTGAAGAAGAAGATCCGGAGTCTCCATACTTGATATATACAAATATAGAATTGGGTGTGGAAGACAACTGGTTAGCAGATACAGTTTTTTATTCAAAAACGTTCTATGCAGATCGAGTTTCACTTATTTTAAGTGAGTTGAATATAGACCCATCACTTCGAGCTGTAATCAAAAAGTATGAACGTTTCTTTAATAATAAGGAGCGTTTTAGAAAGTTTTCAGCATTAAATATAGAAACTTATTCAGAGCAAATCATTGAACTTTCAATTATGAGTGTATTATGTAATGTTAGAACACCCGATTTTGAAGAAGTTTTAAAGGTTGTATTAATGGATACTCTGGATGACAATGAGAATAAATATCTTTCCCTTCTGGAGAAGTTTTTTGATATTGAGGTGTTCTGGAATTATGCTTCTAATTACTATGGTTATGAACGGGAGAAGAAGAGTCTAAAAACCTTGTTCATCCATCTAGCAGTAACGGCATTCAGTCAATCGGTTGGAGAAGAAAATCTAAATGAACTTAGAGATTTTATATCCAATCGAAATAAAACAAATGCAGTTGTGTTTATTGACCATTGGATGCACCATAAGACTGACTATGTGGTATTTGATGAATATGCTGCAATGGCTGAGCAGGAAATCCGACTTTCGAATATAATCAATAATTTGCCAGTTGAAGCCTTTAAACAAACGGATACTTTTCCATATCTCGACCGAGCAATCATTATTTACATAGCTAATGGGTTGGTTACACAGCTTGAGGATTATGAAGAATACACGAAACTAATTAAATTGAGAAGAGCAAAGCATTACTATGATAAATTTGCTTCCATATATGAGGCACTTTACTACACTGTGAAAATTCATGAATTTTATAAGGAACATCGCCAAGGTATCCCACAAGGACGGGCTATTGATTTATATCAAGCATATGTAAATGATTATCATTTAATGGATACATATTACCGTAAGTTTTATGTGGCTTATGATGAGGAAAGTAATCATGATCTATTGAAAAAGTTAAAAATGCTAGTAGAAAATCTATATACTAACTGGTATATGGGGGAGTTGAGTTCCCATTGGTCCCAAGTGGTTGAGTCTGAAATGACACAGGACTGGTCATTACCTGGTATCAAAAATCAGCAACACTTTTATTCTTCATTCATCGACTCTAAAGTTAGAAATGGGGAACGAGTTTTTGTTATTGTTTCAGATGCGATGCGTTATGAAATAGGTGTTGAGCTGGCCGATCGTCTTAATACCGAGACAATGGGTGTTTGTGATGTGGAAACATTACTTGGAGTAGTGCCTTCTATTACTAAACTTGGAATGCCATCTCTCCTACCACACAAAGAAATTGACATAGATACAAATGCTAGGGTCTTAGTTGATGGGAAAGATTCTTCTGGTTTGGAAAATCGGAAAAAGATTATTGAATCTAAAGTGGCTGAAAGCATTGCTGTTCATTTTCAAGATGTACTAGCGATGAATAAAGCGGGGAGAAGAGAAACCTTTAAGGGTAAAAAGCTCATATACATCTATCACGATACGATTGATGCAATGGGAGATAAGGCATCAACAGAAGTCTATACATTTAATGCAGTAGAAACCTCATTAAATCAATTGTATGACTTAGTTAAAATTATTCGGGATGATTTAAGCGGCACGAATGTGTATATTACGGCTGATCACGGTTTCTTATACCAAAGGGATGAATTAGAAGAAAGTGATAAGATTGGACAAGATGCAGGTAGTAGTATTGAAGTTAAACGTCGCTATATACTTTCAAAAGAGCAGCGTGAAGTGTCAGGACAATTGGCTATTAATCTGTCATCTGTTATAAAAAATAAACAGCAATTAACAGCGTATTTGCCAAAGGCAACGCTCAGATACAAAATGCAAGGATCAGGTATTAATTTTGTTCATGGTGGTGCAAGTCTGCAAGAGATTGTTGTCCCACTATTAACGTTTAAAAACAAACGTACTGGGCAAAAAGGTGCTAAGGCCATTAAAAAAGTAGATATTAAACTTACGAATACTACTCGTAAGATAACTAATAGCATTTTTAATCTTGAATTTTTCCAAACCGAAAAGGTGGAGGACAAGACAACTCCTCGAACTGTAGTCATCTATATGGCTGATGAGGAAGGAAGCGTAATATCTAACGAGGAAACAATTATAGGAGATCGCCCATTTGATAATCCTGCTGAACGTACTTTCAAAATAAGGTTTGTTTTGAAGAACACTCCTTACGATCGAAATAAAACGTATTACCTGACTATTAGAGATACGGAGACAAGTGTTGTAGTGGAGAAAATACCGTTTAACATCAACTTGGGTATTATCAGTGATTTCGACTTTTAAGAGGGAGGAGGACCGTGAGTGGAAGAAAATATAAATGAAGGATTAACTGTTGATTTAGATAAAAAACTGAATGACGTTTTTGCCGGAAGAGTTGTACGTAAAGATTTAACCAATCTTATTAAAGAGGGAGCAAACGTCCCTATTTACGTACTCGAGTATTTACTCGGAATGTATGCTGCAACTGATGATGAGGACAGTATTCGTGAAGGGCTAGAGCGAGTGAAGAAGATTCTTTCCGAAAATTTCGTTCGTCCTGATGAGGCAGAGAAGATTAAATCACGTATACGGGAATATGGTCAATACTCTGTTATTGATAAGGTAACAGTGGCGTTAAATCCGAAGATTGATACTTACGAAGCCGAGTTCTCCAACCTAGGATTAAAAGGTGTTCCTATTTCATCCATGTATGTGAAAGAGTTTGATAAGCTCCTTGTCGGGGGCATATGGTGCATGGTCAAAATTGATTATTTTTATGACGAAGAGGTACGTAATTCTAATCCTTTTAATGTTAGTAGCTTACAGCCGATTCAAATGCCAAATATGGACATAGATGAGGTATTTGAAGGGAGAAAGAGCTTTACAAAAGACGAATGGATTGATGTATTAATACGCTCTATTGGAATGGAACCTACACAATTAGAAGAGCGGGTGAAGTGGCATTTGTTGCTACGTTTGGTTCCCCTTGTAGAAAACAACTACAATATGTGTGAACTCGGTCCACGTGGTACCGGGAAATCGCATGTCTATAAGGAACTATCACCGAATTCAATTCTCGTTTCGGGTGGACAAACAACGGTAGCAAATCTTTTCTATAATATGTCTACGAGAAAAGTAGGCCTTGTCGGGATGTGGGACTGTGTTACTTTTGACGAGGTAGCTGGTATTCGTTTTAAAGATAAAGACGGCATTCAAATCATGAAGGACTATATGGCATCAGGTTCTTTTGCTAGAGGCAAAGAAGAGAAGAATGCCTCTGCTGCTATGGTATTTGTCGGCAATATCAATCAAAGCGTGGACACATTAATTAAAACATCACACTTGTTTGCACCATTCCCAGAAGAGATGGCAAATGATTCGGCATTCTTTGATCGGATGCACTATTATCTTCCAGGCTGGGAGATTCCAAAGATGCGTCCAGATCTTATTACCGAAAAATATGGCTTTATTGTAGATTACATTGCAGAGTTTTTCCGTGAAATGCGGAAACGGACGTTCAGTGATGCGATTGATCGCTATTTTAAACTTGGAAACAATTTAAACCAACGTGATACAAATGCAATCAGAAAAACGGTTTCTGGTATGTTAAAACTCCTTTATCCTCATGGCGAATTTACTAAGGAAGAAGTTAGCGAGGTATTGGAATACGCTCTTGAAGGTCGCCGTAGGGTTAAAGAACAGTTGAAGAAGATTGGCGGTATGGAGTTCTATGATGTAATGTTCTCTTATATTGATAAGGAAACACTCGAAGAACATTATGTATCAGTTCCAGAGCAAGGTGGAGGCAAATTAATACCAGAAGGTATGGGTAAGCCGGGGCATGTTTATGTTGCTGGACATAGTCATTCTGGCATGATTGGAATCTATAAGCTCGAAAATCAAGTAGTTAGTGGAACAGGTAAATTTGATAAATCTGGTGTTGGTTCCAACCGTGAAGCAAAAGAAAGCCTAGATACAGCTTTTCGTTTCTTTACAGCTAATAGCAAAAGCATTAGTAATACCATTAGCACTAAAACAAAAGACTATCTCATGCACATAAGTGATTTACAAGGTATCGGTTTAACGGATGAACTGGCCGTTGCTGAATTAATTGGCCTTTGCTCAGGTGCATTAGGAAAGCCAACACAGGAAAGTTTGGTCGTTATAGGCAATATGACTGTCGGTGGCACTATTTCCAAAGTGGAGGAATTTGCAAACACTTTACAAGTATGCGTAGATGCAGGTGCTAAAAAAGTATTAATACCTGCAGCATCGGTTATGGACTTGCAAACAGTTCCACCAGATCTACTGGTAAAAGTGCAGCCAGTGTTTTATTCTGATCCAATAGACGCTGTGTTTAAGGCATTAGGAGTTAGCTAAATAGTGTAATTATATAAGAAGGAGTCGGTCAACCCGATTCCTTTTTGTGCATTTACAATCACTTTTAATGAGCATGTCTAATGGATTCTTCTTAGATGGCCCTAAAATGGTTGCATTTTTTGTATATCTAGGCAGCAATTATCAACCTTGGGGAAAAGATTGCCCTTGACGGTAAAAACAAAATTATCTAGTTAACAGGGGCTGTGTAGTAACTGAAAATACTTCATTCAACTGCATTTTGGCTGATACGAGTGAAACGAGTGCATTTTTCTATTTCCCTTTTTAACTCTTTTGAAGGTACTCTTTAAATATTTAATATAAGAGGATAATAGCAATTCTATATCCTACTGCATTGAATGAAGCATTTTATCCTTAATACGAGTAAAACGAGTGGTTCTTATACATTTTGACATTAGTTAAATTTTTAGATGGCATAGGGAGAGAGAATATCATAAATAATAACTTTTTATGTGAAATACCACTCGTTTCACTCGTATGCTGTGATGTTAAAAGGTATTTACTTAAATAGGATAAGCATTTCATATAGTAAAAGATTCACCTTGATGGTAAAAACAATATCATTAAGTTGGGCTGATATTCCCATTAATTGATACGAGTAAAACGAGTGCTTTATTTAATCTTCTATTATACTCTTTTTGAAAAGCTCTTTAAGGAAACCCATTTTGAAGGATGTAACCACAACGTTATTTTTGCATTGAATGAAGTATTTATATCTTTACGAGTAAAACGAGTGGATTTAGTAAAAGTTAAGTAGATTTTTGATAGATAAATAGGAATTTCTATAAAACACCATGAAATTGATTGTATAAAATACCACTCGTTTCACTCGTTTGCCTTGATGCTATATCACATAAACAAGCTATTACTCTTCTAAATAATGAAAAGACCGCTCTTTACGGTAAAAGACAAATATACAAAGTTTAGGTGGCAAATTGAAATATTAAGTGCTTCATTCAACAGGATCATGTAAATCAACAAGTAACGGTGTAGTAATAATTCTTATAAAGATTCTATTAATGTGAATGAAGTATATTGTATTTGTACTCGTTTCACTCGAATACCCATATTAGAAATTTGTATTTTGGAATTAGAAATGGGATAGATTATTAAAAATGTACTCGTCTCACTCGAAAAAAATAGATAATATTAGTTTCTTAGCTAGATATAGCTTTCTGTGAATGAAAATGTAGAGGTAGAACACAATAACATTGACTATAAACAATAGAGTGATGCAATATGTATTGTGAAAGCTATTTAGATTTTCTTTTCATTTCAATTTTGAAATAAAAAATTAAAAATCCATTGACTAAAGGAAATGGTGATGATAGAATTTAATCATAGAGTTGAAAAGCAACATTAGATTTATAGGGAGGTGAGTCCTTGGAAAACGAAACTACATTTGATTTAGGTTCTCTTATGAAAAAAGAAAGAGAGGCTAGGGGTTGGTCTTTTGCAAAATTCTCAGATGAAACAGAGAAGTATGGACATAAGTTAAGTGAATCATACTTATATAGGCTTGAAAGTGGCAAAAAGAAAAATCCAACAACTCAGTCTTTAAAAGTAATAATGCAAACTTTAAACCTATCGTTGGATGAAGTTCTAATATGCCTAGGGATGGATGCTTTCCTGGATAAGGAAAATATACAAACTGTGGAGCTAAATGAATTTATTTTTCCTGAAGATTTGTTTCGGTTCAATGTGGTTAGACAAACGGATAATGGGAAAGAAACCATTACAAATGCCCAAAAAATTTTGCTAAGAGAACTAATTGATGATTGGTATAGTATTACTGAACATGCCGATCCAACACGATTTAATGATACCTTTGAAAAGTATTGTTTACGATTAGGTGAGCTTTTAGAAAAGGAACGGAACCTAATTGAAATAAAAAAAGAAGATTTACAAATGACTTTCAATGTTGAGGTAATGCTCAATAAATATGGCATGAGTAAAAATGATATTCAATCTGAATTAAAGAAGTTAAATATAGTAGCACTTTATAATTCAAAGTCTTCCTCCATCCCATTGAATATAATGGGTGATACATGGATGACGAACAAGGAAGATAATGAAATAGTAATAATTGATAAAATTTCTGAAATAGCAAACTCATATATAACTGATTAATATTTAGCGGGGGAAACACCCGCAAAAATATTACCTTTACATTGCCTAAAGGCAGTAAAGTGCAAAATATTTCAATTCAGAAGGGAAGATCAAGATGGAAGCAATAAAAAACAATTATCTTTACAATGGATTACCAAATGAAATCAGAGGGTTAAAACAATGGGCTTGTTTTAAAGTAATAGTAAAAGGAAAAAGGAAACGAATTGTTGCTTGGGATCCAATAAAGAACCAGGAGATTAAAGGCAATGATTTAAGTAATTTAGTTTCCCTTGAACAGGCAATAAAATTGAGAGGTGAATACAGCGATGGGGTAGACGGAATTGGTTTCGTACCAACCCAAAACGATGCCTATGTTGGAATTATCATTAAAGATGTAGGCGATAAAGATAGGGAGAAGAGCAATCTCCTATCTGATGTTCTGGACTTGTTTCAAGGCTACATTTATGCTGAATTTAATGATGGTATGTTGAATGCTGTCATAAAAACAGATAAAAAGGATGGCTTAATCTCTAAAGATGAAAATTTAGCCTACATTGAGGAAAAAGCAATTATTCCATTACATGGTAATCCTATAAAAAAGCCAAAAACTACTTTGAGTATATCAAAAGGGATTTCATGGTTTAAGCGAATGTACCTAGAAACTAGGAACGAAGAAAAAATGGGTAACAAGGGGAATTCAATTCCAGAATACTACGTTGAAAAAAATGGAGAGCTTAAACTTAAACCCGATAGACTGGCATCAAAAATAATTGAAGATGAAAATTTAGCCTATGCTAATGATACTGTATATCGGAGAGAAAAAGGTGGAGTTTTCAAAATGATGGAGAAAAAAGATAGACAAAAGATGATTAAGGACTACCTCATAAAAGGAGAAGCTAGATATAACCAAATTAAGGAGGTAGATTCTCTGATAGTCCCTGATATTGAAACAGACGAGGGAATCCTAGATACAAATAGGATTAAAGGGAAAATCAACTTTCAGAATGGAGTTTACAATTTAGACGTAGGTACTTTAAGTGAATACCCGGAAACATATCGTACCGCAATACAACTAAATGTGGCGTATAATTCAGAACAAGATTGTCCAAAGTTCAAGAATTTCCTTGAAGAAGTTTTAGAGCCTGAAGACATCCTAACTATTCAGGAGTTAAGTGGTTATCTACTAACTGCTGAAACACAAGCCCAAAAGGCATTTGTGTTAGTGGGGCCTGGACAATCAGGGAAATCTACTTACATTTCAATGATGGAAGAAATTATTGGATTAGATTTGGTAAGTAATGTATCGTTCCAGAATCTATCTGATAAATTTTATCCGGCTGAATTAAAAGGAAAACTTCTAAACACATTCTCCGATTTACCCCAAAAGGATATAGGTGATACAGGAATGTTCAAAAGTTTAGTTGCTGGTGATAGTACGTCAGTAAACAAGAAATATAAAAATCCCTTCACCTTAAACAACACAGCTCGCTTTTTGTTCTCCTGCAATAAAATCCCCGCCAATTATGTTGACACATCCACAGGCTTTTACCGCAGACTGGTATTCATTCCCTTTAACAAACCCGTATCCAACTTAAAAATAAATAGAAATTTGAAAGAAGAATTGCTTGAAGAAAAAGAAGGCATTGTTCAGTGGGCCCTTCTAGGACTGCAAAGGTTGATCAATAATGGCTACAGTTTTACAGAAAGTGCTAACTCTAAAAAACTGATGAAAGAATATATGAAAAGAAATAACAGCACCCTTTGGTTTTGTGATGAGCATTGTGAACTTGATATTGCGTCAAACGTATCGGGAAAAAGGCTTTATGATGAATATAAAAAGGCTTGTTTAGCTGCCAAAGTACGATCTGTTTCCCAACGTGAATTTTATTCACAAGTGGAAAGTCTATTTGAAGACGATGGTGTTTCAAAACATCAGGGATCACAAACAAGGGCTGTTGAGTTTGTTGGAATCAAATTAAAGTAAAAAGATGGAGAGGCGGTGTCCCTTAGTGGGGCAACAACCTCCCAAGCCAAGAATTTAAGTAAGGTAATTGGAGAGATTCATAATATTTCTCTCCTGCTGTTACCTTAGATAACAACTACAAAACAAAGTAAAAAGGAGTAGATCTATAATGACAATTTCAAGAGAATTCCATCCATATCGTTCTGCATTTATCCAAGAAAGAATGATGGCAAAAAATGAGTTAAGTAAAGGTGAAAAGGCCTCAAAATGGCGGAAGACGAAGTACGATGCTTCAACTACTTTTGTGAACCTAAAGAATCATGATGAATTTGAGAGTGCAGCAGTAGAAAATAATGTCTTTTCAATGGTTTTTCCAAATTTAAAAGCTATAAAGGAAGAAACACTTTTTCCTTGTGAAATATTCGATGGAAACGAAGCGTGGATTGGTAAGGATACTACAGGAAAATACAAATACTTCACAGGTCAACCTTATGATGAAGCAGTTGCTTATTCGATTTTTGATTTGCTACTTTGCTTTCCACAAGTACAAGGAAGAGGCTATACACAGCGACGTCAATTTGTAAGAGATGAGCTGATCAATTTACTGAATGTATCTTATGGTGTAGCCGATTGGGAACAAAAGGAGAAGGATAAATATATTGAAAATGAACTGATTCTTGCTCTATTTAAAAACCACGACTTTCAAGTTAAGTATCCCAACCTATTTAAAAAGATAAAGTCCTATGTAGATGTACTTGAAAACATGCTAATTCATGGTCAAAAGTTCATTGACAAAGAGAAAAGAAGTGATAAAAATAACTCTATCTTCTCAATGTATGCAAGTCAAAGTAAAGTATCTTCTGCTAGATTCAGTAGTGCTGTAAAGAGATTTAGGGAGTTAGGATTACTTTCTGCTGAAAAAAGAAAAGTTGCTTTTTTCGATAAGAACACTCAATCAAAATGTCTGACCGAAACAACATTATACTCCTTTCCACTTTACTCGGAATCATACTTCAAGGAAATAGAAGTACGGTTAAAGAGTAGTAGGACACTAAAAAAGTAATGTGCCACCTCACGCTTAAAAAAGTTTCTCCAATTGAACCCTCAAAAAGTTTTTTCCGAAATCAACAAATTCACTGATATTGTTCATTTCTTTGATGTCTAGTTCCGACCATTGGTTTTATCTATTTGCAAGATCGTTCATAACCTATCTTCTGCTGTAGGTTCAAGTGAACAGCAGGACCAAAACAAGGTAGAACCATAATGGGAGATTAAGCATGAAGGAAAAGGAATACGATAAATTAAAATAAAAAACAAGAAAAGGGAGAGAAGTACCTATGAAAAATAATGTAATTCGCTATGTTGAGAACAGATACGATATGTTTGACTTTGATCTTGGGGGTTTGTTATCAATGATATTGGATCAACAATATTATTCAGCTAAACCTATTTGCAAAAGTGCTAGGGTCGATCAAGAAGGGATGTATTATGATGATGAATTCTTTTTGAACAAAGTTGGAGAAATCATTTGTGGAATATTCGCAACAAGTTTTAAGGAATGTGAGGAATTTGATGGAGAAATAACAGTCTACAGAGAGATTTATATCACAACATCAGGAGAATGCTTAGTCCTTTATGCTACTTATGAAAAGACTAATGGTCACATAGATGGTGAAGAACATAGTAGAATTTGTCGTTTCTTTCCAACGGACCAATCCCTATCGGATGAAGAAAAATGGGTAGCCATAAATGAGCTATTGTATAAGCATTATAATGCTAATGAAATTTAGCTTTGAAGATTGATTAAAAAGTTAAGGATAATTGGATTAGGTAACTATTGCCCCCAACCAATTTGGGTTCCTAATCCTCGGTTATCCTTTTAAAAGGAGATGCTTCAAATTGAATGAACAGGTTAAACGAATTCAACAAGAGTACAAAAGAAAACGGGAATTATCAAATTACAGTATCTTAGACATAGAGGTTCGCCTCAAGGAACTTGCAGAAAAAGGAGTTATATGGGTTCTAAAAGACGTGGGAGGTATTTGTGAAGCAGAAGAAATATTGATAGAAAAATACCTTCATAATTACAGAGCCAATCAGATTTACGACAACCTCGAGGAATCCCTCGATATTCAATCCCCAAACAACTTTTCCGCTGTAATTTCACGCAACCCCCCACAATCAAGAACACCTTCAAATGAAAAACAAACCAAAAAACAACAGCAGCACCTTGAAGTAAGAGATGTAAAGCAATTTATTGGTTATAAGAAGGCTAGGGAGTTAGAAAAAAAGGTAATTGAAATGTGTAAGAACCTTCCCTCATACGAAGTTGATCACATAGTAAACCAGATTGAAAGAAGTGCTGGTTCAATTAAAGACAGAATTGAAGTAGGTGAGCAAATTTATGTAGGGGAGAAGTTTTACCAATACAGCATTGCAATAGGTTCAGCAAAAGAAACCTCAGCATGGCTCCAAATGTCATTGGGGCAGAAATATATAACCCAAGTTCAATTCATTGAGTTAGATAATTTGACAACTCAAGTGGTAAGCATTCTAACAAAAAACCTGTCCAATATAAAAGAAAAAGAGGGAAGGGGAATGGATTTACCAAATCCGTTTACACCAAACGTTAAAAACTTTGGTGCCTATACTAATGCCCTGCAATTGGTTGAAAAGATTTACGAGATTACAAATAGACGTGAATTTTGGAAGGAAAAAGACCTTGTGAAGATTATTAGGAAACGGGCGACATCAAGCGTTGCCAACCTTGCCGAGGCACATCAATTGTATATTCCTAAAAAGTTTCGTTTCTTTAATGATTCATTGAAGGCATTGGATGGCCTTCATAGTTTGTTGGAAACATCCTTAATCAAAGGGATTATTTCAGAGAAGGAGCTAAAAGAGATTGATGAGTTGAGGATTTCTATACGGAATGTTCTTTCAATGAAGATGAAAAACATTAGTGATGAGAAAATGAGTTAGCCTTTAGAAGGATTAGGAGATATTATGCTCTTATCCTTTTTTGTTTGAACGGACAATTACAGGGTCAAATTTAAGTTGATTAATTTGAATTGGACGGGACTAAGAACGCATTTTTATGATAAGGGATTTTTTACTTTGTCTATATAACGTGGAAGTTGATAATCTTTTAATACTATAAGATAGTATAGAGTTTATAATAGTATCAATATTATTTTTAATAAGGGGGAAATTCATTTCTATGGAAAACATTAAGAAAGAATTGGTTGATTTCAGCTATGGAAATAATTATAAGAATCTTGATACGTTTTTGGCAGAACTATTTGGAGTTTTTGGTTTTGGGGGTTACGAACTATCAAAGGAAACTTTGAACCAAATTAAGGAAGAAGTAGAGAGAGTAATCATACTTAGGGAAGAGGGTTTGTTGAAGGAAAAATTACAGATGGATTCAGTATATTTAACTCGCATAGAATTACATCTCCAAAACTTGTGGTATAGCATTCAAGATTTACAAGCAGAGTATAATAAGAATGAAAAAAACATTAAGTATTTTCTTCCTTCAATAATGGATTCGTTTTCTTTATACAATATGAGAAGGGAGATACTGATGGATTTAACCAATTCATTTGGATTGGTTGGAAATATTTTAAATAACGAAGAACTTTCTGATAAAGAAAAACTAGGTCATATTGAGTTTGTAAGCAAAAGGATTAATCAGAATTTAAGTGAGGGTTATAAAGAACAATCATTAAATATAGTACAAAAGAGCAATAGAGTTGAGTAATTTTAAATTATCCTTTACTTTACAAAACCCTGTTGTGTAAACAAGGAAATCCTATAAAATCGGCATTTTTATTTTTGGATTTTGCCTCTAGGCTGTTGAATCTTACTCAAATAGAGATTTACAATGAATATGTAAGATTCATACAGGAGGTGAACTAAAGTGAAAGTTGTTCATCCGATTCGAGATTTAAAACAACTTGAAGCGGTGAAAGGATACCTTCGAGGGAAAAATAAAAGAGACTATTTGCTTTTTATGGTCGGTATTTCATCAGCTCTAAGAATTTCTGACATTTTGATGTTAAAGGTGAATCAAGTGTGGGACGGTAGGAAGCCAACAGAGTTTATCGAAGTGAATGAAAAGAAGACTGGTAAATATAAGCGGTTCCCGATTACGCCAAATTTAGCGAAAAGTATTAAAGAATTTAATAGAGAGTTTCCTGATAAGAAACAGGAGGACTTCCTTTTTACCAGTAGAAAGGGAACCAATCAACCTATCACCAGGCAATATGCTGCATCAATGTTGAATGAAGCCTGTGATATGGTAGGGATAACAGAGAAATTCTCAACGCACGGAATGAGAAAAACTTGGGGCTATTGGGCTTTTAAGAAAGGCATATCACTTGATTACATATGTATAGCCCTTAATCATAGGTCCGTTGCGGAAACTAAAAGGTATCTTGGAATATTACAAGAAGATCTTGATGAATTGTACTTACAAGTTAATTTATAAAATAGAGGCATTTGTTGCTGACTTTGTTATACGGAGAAAAAAAACAATCCGTTTTGACAAAAGTCAACGCAACAAATGCTTTTTTATATTTAAGGGGGCTTACTAAACGATGGACAAAATTAATGCTGTCATTCAATACATTGATGAGCATTATCATGATGAGATTTGCAATAAACATGTAGAAGAATTGGCGGGTTGTTCTTATGTTGATTTTGTTTCTGAATTCCAAAAAGTAACAGGGTCACAGTTCTTACGTTATTTAATCCGTAGGCAATTAACACTGATAAAAGAAGAATTATGTCGTATTAATGATTCACAGGATAAAAATTACTCTCCATTTAATGGTTGGGATGAATATTCTAATCTTTTTAAATGTGAATTCAAAACAACTGTTGATTCAGCAATTGATAATGAACACATTATTCTTCAAGAAAGAGGGAGTAGGGGGATACCGAATGATTAGAGAATGGAATGAAACAACTATTAAAAGGTTCCTAATGGAAAAACGAGGTCAAGGAACAGGAAAAGACTATAAACCATGGCTGCAAGTTCAAGACATAGCATCGAAAGGAAGATCTACTCGTATTTTTGGTCATACCACTCAAAGGGTCTACCATCTATTAAGCGATATGCAGTTATATTACTTCTACTTATTGGAATTTGACGACCATGTTACTGACATAAGGGAGCAGTACCCTTTACTAGATTTCCATGACATGAATATCCAAGTGGATGAGGAGCTTACAAAGAAACTATTTGATACGAAGACACAAGTACCACATATCTTTACGGTTTCTTTTTTTGTAACAAGGAAGGGGGAAAATGGAGAACCTTATTATCAAGCAAGAATAATTAAGCAATCACAGGAGTTAGAGAAAAATGCAACCTTGCAAAGATTGGAACTACAAAGAAGGTATTTTGAAAAGAAAGGGATTGATTTTGGAATTGTGACAGAAAAAGAAATCAATAAACAATTGGCACGAAATATTGGCTGGGCATTGAACTCCTATGACATTCAAGATTATCCATTGCTTACTTTGAATTTGCCCCACTTAAAAAGAGATATAGTTCAGTATTTGTCTAATAAATCGGATACGTTTCAAGGCATTTTTTCCCGATTGGAAAGAGAATATAGCTTGGATGAAGGATTGGGTCTAATCTTATTTAAACATTTGATAGCCCATAAAGAAGTAAGCATGGATTTAAGCAGGAAAATCTATTTGACTAATAAAATTGAAAATTATCATATTGAATTTACTGGTGAAAATGGTGGTGATGTAAGGTATGCAGTTGGTAATTAATGATTTATTACAAAGCACTGAAAATCCTGAATTTATTCAAAGGGTAGTTTGGGTCGATAATGAGCATCAACTTTGTTTTCTAGTTAATGTCCGTGAACCATCATTTCCTTACAGTGAGGAAATACACAGTATAGAATCCTCTTTGATCAAAGGTGAGATTACAAAGGTTGCAACTGAACCGTGGGCGTTCAGCGTGAAAGAAGAAGATTTATCTGGGATAGAAATTGAAAAACGTGATAAAGCATGGATAGTAATAAATCAAATCTATTTAATTCCTGACATTTTTATTCCAAAGAGGAGATCAGAGCTAATAAAAATGGCCAGTAAGGATTTTTTCCTTAGCACAAAGACCATTCGACAATATTTAAAACGATATTGGTCGAGAGGGATGGTAAAGAATGCTCTCTTACCCGACTTTAATAAGTGTGGGAAACAGCAAGGAAAGGAACGTAAATATATCAAAAAGGCAGGAAGACCCTTCGCTTACTCTTCCTCTATTCAAAGGGCAGCAATAACCGATGAATGGAAGAAAATCATTAGAATTAGCCTAGAAAAATACTACTTTATTCGTTCTAAACCCTCATTAAAATATGCTTATCAGCAAATGGTAAAGGAGTATTTCTCCAAAGAGGATGAAAAGTCAGGCTATAAAGTATTAGATTTAGATAAGCCAATTATTTCATATGACCAATTCTATTATTGGTATCGCAAGTGGTACAAACCGGAAGATGCCATTCATAAAAGAGAGGGCAGAAGGGAATTTTTACAAAACTATCGTGCTATAACCGGTTCAGCCACAGAAGATTCTATGGGGATAGGTACATATGCCATTGATGCAACCATTGGTGATGTTTATTTAGTTTCAAGTTTTGATAGGAATATAGTGATTGGCCGTCCTGTCATTTATTTAACTGTGGATATTTTTTCCAGGTGTATTGTTTCTGTATATGCAGGAATTCAAAATATGTCAAAAGAATCGTTGAGGTTGGCTCTTGCAAATGCCTTTGAAGATAAAAAGGAATTTTGCAAGCGGACCCTCGATATGGATATTGATGAAAATGATTGGCCTATTCATTATCTTCCGCATACTATTTTGGCGGATCGGGGTAGTGAGTTGATTTCCAATGAATTAACACAAATCACGGCGGATTTAAACATTAAGATCCAAAATTTAGGTCCGTACAGACCTGAGCTAAAGGCCGTATGCGAAAAATACTTTGACATTCTTCAGGACCACATCTCTCCATTCCTCCCTGGGGCGGTCCAAAAAGATTTTATGAAGCGTGGAGGAAAGGATTACAGGAAGAAAGCAGTGTTAAACCTAAACGAGTACGTCCAAATTTTAGTCAGAACGGTTCTATATTATAACAATCATAATTATTTATCGGACTACCCGTTAACGCAAAGTATGATAGCAGAAAAGGTCCCACCAATACCGATAGAAATATTTAAGTGGGGTTTGCGTAAAGGAACAGGATTACTGAGAACTATGCCTTTAGATGCGATCAGAAGTAGTGTTTTACCTAAAGCTAGTGCAAAAATCACCCCGAAAGGAATCAACTTTGGAGGTCTCTATTATACTTGTGCGAAAGCATTGAAAGAACGGTGGTTTTCTAAGGCTCGAATAAAAGGCAGTTGGAGTATGGGGGTGCATTATGATCCTCAAGACGTATCTAATATTTATATTCGTATAGATAGGTTGAACTATGAAGTTTGTTCATTAATCGAACAATACGAAATGTATCGTGGTGTAAAGATGGAAGAAGTTGTGAGTTTAAAAACTGAAAGAAAGCAACAAGAGGCAGAATATGAGGAAAGCAGTTTAAATGGAGCAATTCAATTAGCTCAGGACATAGAGGAGATTGTTAAAATGGCGAAAAAAGAGGCTAACAATCAAATCTTAAATGGTGAGGTTCCTAAAGATATAAAGAATATTAGAGAAAATCGAGAAAAAGAGAGAGAAATATTTAAAAGGGAAAAACAAACCGTGGTGGATCAAAATAACATTGGAAAGCAATCGAACGAAGTAAATCATGATACTGAACCGGTAAAAGTGTTGGATATTTTCCGAAAGAAACAAAAGGAAGTGCTTTATGATGGAGATAATTGAATTACATAATGGAACTGAGGCACAAATTGCAGAATATAGGGAACAAGAGATATTGGAATATCAAGGCAATCCTCTTATAGAGGCGTTGCCGCCAATCTATTCTCAGGAGGAAGTCATTGACCGTCTAAGCATGTATCCTCCTTATAATAAGGAAGAAAGATATTTGAATGACCATCAGAGAGTTCATCTAATTTCTAGGTTGCTGCATTATTTTCAAGCTATCCCGATCCATCTAAGAATTGAGTCATCAATATCTAGGTTAATTAGAACTGGTTATACCTATCGCAATCCAGTAAGTTCTACTTATGCACAAACTTTTGTGGATAACTGGAATAATATACAAAATAAGTCTTTTGATAAGTCTATTATCCAGACAGGACAAACATTGAGTATTTTGGGGGTCTCAGGTGTAGGAAAAACACGTACATTACAGCGAGTCTTGCAAACCATTCCACAGGTCATTTCTCATGTTTCATATAAAGGGCAAGCCTTAAATCACTATCAAGTAACCTATTTAAAAATTGAAACCCCTTTTGATGGTTCCGTAAAAACCATTATTTACGATTTTATGTATCAAGTAGATCTACTTCTAGGCTCCAACTATTTTAATAGATACGTAAACAGTCATTTGTCAACAAGTCAGCTAATGCCCATTATGGCTCAGATTGCTAAAAGTATAAACCTTGGCATGCTATTCCTGGACGAGTTACAACATTTAAAGGGTATAAAAAGCTCTAGCTCAGCACAGATATTAAACTTTTTTACAGCGTTAATCAATACGATAAATATCCCTCTCATTATGGTTGGAACCCCAAAGGCAATGGATGTCTTACAATCACAGTTTAGACAAGCAAGAAGAAGCACTAATATGGGGAACATCATGTGGGATAGATTTGAAAAAGATGCTATTTGGGATTTATTTGTTCAGGGTATGTGGAAATACCAGTGGACAAAAGAGGAGATTCCTATTACAGAGGAAATATCTTCAATCCTATATTATGAGTCCCAAGGAATCGCTGACATCGCAATTAAGCTCTATATGATGGTGCAGCTACGTGCGATTAGTAGTGGTAAGGAAAAGATTACTTCTACGTTAATAAAACAAGTGGCTCAGGAAGAACTAAAGATGGTTCAGCCGATGCTAAATACTTTAAAAATTGAAGATTATAGCAAACTAGCAAAATATGACGACTTAATGCTACCAAATATTGAGGACTATATTGAACAAGAACGGATTATTGTTGATCAAAAACAGGTAATGAACTCACTCCAAGAAGGAGCCAAACGGAAAAATGAGGAAGTAAAATTAATTGATGATGCTGTTTTCCGTTTAGGGATGATAGGTTTTAAAAATGATGCTGCTGTTAAGGCAGTACAAAAAGTGATTTCTGAGAACAATCAAATAAGAGATATATCACAAGTCGTAAAAGATGCTTTTCTTCTATTAAACAATAATGAAAAAAGTACGGATAAAATAATAAGTAACGACCTGAGAACCATTATAAAAAAAGGGAAAGAACAACAAATAACTGTTTATCAAGCATTACTAGATGCTGGAGTAATTAAGCAGGATTACCCTGAGCGTGATGTTTCATGATTATACAATTCCCAACCCCGTATCCAGATGAACTTTTATATAGTGTTATTTCTCGTTATCACGTTCGAGCAGGTAATGTCTTTTGGAAACACACATTAGAAGACTTATTCGGAAAGAGGACGATAAGTGCTTCGGTATTTTTGCCATCGGGAATTGGTTCTCTTGTTCAGCATTTACCAAAAAACACGACATTGAATGAACAGATATTTATAGAGAAACATACAATGTATCCTTTTTATACAGTGTTCTTGCCAACAGAAAAGGCTCAATCAATTTATGAGTCTATGACAAGTGATGACGGAAAGAAGATTTACATGCAATCGGGTATAATGGCAAGTTCGATACCACAAAACAGGTTTCTAAGGTATTGTTCAGCCTGTGCTGAAGAAGATATAGCTACGTATGGAGAAATGTATTGGCACCGAATCCATCAGTTACCTGGAAATCTCATTTGTACTAAGCATGAGTTGTGGTTAGAGGATAGTGATGTATTGATAACTCATTCTAATAAACATGCTTTTGTCTTACCAGCCACTAGCAACTGTCATTTGAACAGAAAGAGAAAGATTACTTGGAACAACCTAATACAACTCAAAAATATTGTTTTACAAGCAGAGCATTTGCTGAATAGGAAGTATCAAAATCAACCATTTTCTCATTTTACACAGTTTTATCGCTATCATTTAATTGATAAAGATTTTGCTAGTTTTAAAGGGCAGACAAAGCAGAAATTGTTACATGAGGCCATTTATAACTTTTATTCTAAAGAGTTATTGAAGAACCTATACATAGAAGTTGGGGATAAAGAATGGATAGCTAACTTTTCAAGGAAACATCGAAAATCGTTCCATCCATATTACCATTTGTTGATGCTCAACTTTCTTGATTTAGACTTGGATGCAGTGTTTAAGGCAACTTCTTTTGAAAATAATCCATTTAATAATCCGAATTGGCCTTGTTTAAATACCACATGTCCAGATTATAAGGAAAACGTCATACCGGAGATAACGATTAGAAGATGTGAAAGGACGAAGAAGCCAATTGGACGGTTTACTTGCCCGACTTGTGGCTTTTCTTATACAAGGAAGGGAAAGGACAATAACAAAGATGATCGTTACAAGTTTAGCCGAATCATGGATTTTGGCTTCCTTTGGAAGAGAGAGCTGCAAACATTATTAAATGATGGATTGAGTTATCGAGAGATTGCTAGGATACTTGGTGTTGATACCAATACAGTAATTAAATATGAAAAGAAAAATATTGAATGTGAACAAAAGGCGAAAGTTCGGATAGATAGTGATTTGGTAAAGGAACACCGTTATGAATGGATTCATCTTCAAAGGGATTTTCCTGGCCTTTCAAAAACAGAATTGAGGAAGAAAAGGTCCGAAGTGTATGCTTATTTGTATCGTCATGATGGAGATTGGTTAAAGGTAAATTCACCGAAGAGGAAGAAGGTGGACCCAACAAATAACCGAGTCAATTGGCTAGAAAGGGATAAAGAAATATTAGAGAAGGTTCAGAAGGTTGTAAGTGAGTTAAGAGGCATTGATAAGAAGCCAGTAAGAATCACGGTTAAGATACTTGGAGATAGCATTGGTGAAAGAGCCTTATTGGAAAGACATTTGGATAAGTTGCCGGAAACGAGGGTGTTCATTGAACAAGTTTCTGAATCAGAACAGGATTTTCGTTTAAGAAGGGTAAAGTATGTAATTAATGAAATGATGGAGAAGGGGGAAGTGATTAAAGAATGGAAAGTTTTAAGAAAAGCAGGAATTAAACAGGAGTTTTATGAGGAGGTTCTTAAATTTCTTAAAACAAACATTTGATAGGAAGTGTTTTTGTTTCTGGCATTTAATTAATGTATATTTCGGCAGTATGTTTATTAATCGCTATGAATTATTTCTTAAAAAAACCTATAATCACTAATATTTATACAGTTTTTTCAGGTTGCCCTTATTGAACAAACGGTGCAGGATTGTTGAAGAAGACATAGTAATTTTTAAAAATATTGTTTTTCTACAGGTACGATATTTCAAAAGGGGTACCGCTTTATTATGCTTATAATAAAATGTAACCTTTATGATTCGATAAATAACTTATCTACGAATGAATATTTCATAAAAAATACTAAGGAACACTCTCTTTTAAAATTATAATTAAATGATAATTATTATTAATTATTTATAAGAATCTACCTTATGAAGGTTAATATAAAAGTAATTGAATATAATTATCATTATCAATTGTGGAGGTAAATTCTCAATTGAACTTGACAGCCAATAATAATTCTCGTAATATATATTTATAATAATTCTAACTAAGAGGGTGATGTGAATTGAGTAGTAATGATGCACAATTTGAATCTAGTAGAAAGAAAAACAAAAAATTATTTATATGGGCTGCATCCTTAACTCTGTTTTTTGCTTTAGTTGAAATTATCTATGGATTTATTTCAGGTTCCTTAATGATGATGGGTGACGGTATACACATGGGTTCAGATGCTTTCTCATTGATTCTTGCATTGATTGCAACCATTATGGCTACCAAAGCAGCAACAAAAAATAAGACATTTGGTTACAAGCGATTTGAACCAATCGCAGCTTTTATTAATGGTTTAACGTTAGTGATTATCCCCATATTTATCATTGCTGAAGCGATTAGTCGCATGATTAATCCAATAGATATTATTCCAAACCAAATGTTGGTTGTTGGTATCATTGGTTTGATTGTAAATGGAATAGTAGGCTATATTTTAACGAAGGCTAATTCTAATTTAAACGTAAAAAGTGCAATGCTCCACGTTTTGGCTGACTTATTTACGAGTGTAAGTGTGGTCATCGCAGCATTGGGTATTAAATATTTTGGGCTAATATGGTTAGATCCAATCGGTAGTATATTGACATCAATCATCATCATTGCTGGTGGCGTTAAAATCACAAAGGCATCTTTTAATATATTAATGGAAGGAACCCCTAATGGATACTCCGTCGATGAGATTAAAAATACTCTACAAGAAATGAACGAAGATGTAACTGTTGAGGATGTAAAAGTATGGTGTATAAACGAGGAAGAAGTTTACACATTAATTAGAGTAAAATCTTCTTCAAAATTAGTTGAAAATATGCAAAATGTAATAAAAGAATTAGTTTCAAAGCATACCAAAATACCATCAAATAATATCTATTTAGATGTAAAATAATCATCAATATTTCAACAATAGTTATGCATCATAATTATTATTCATAATTAACTAGCTGAAGGAGTTTGAATATGGATACTTCAAAAAAATTGAATGAAATACTAGATGCTATTTACCTTGCTAAAGATACAACAAAAGTATTTCCAACCTTCCCAGAACGTATAAAAACTAGCCATCTGTATGTTTTATATGCAATTTATCAGTTGGGTAATGAGGTAAGAGTGACCGTAAGGTAAAAGAGTGTGCTTCATCTATCAAGGTAAACCCCCGTCCGGCAACATGTAAGAAGCCCCAAGCAGAGTTCTCGCCCATAAAAAATAAATATAAATAATTAGGTATGGGGTTAGGAGGTAAGTAAGGGGATAGCGGTGGTAAGGCGAAACCCTAAGATATAGTAGTGTGCTGCTTCTTTTAATGGAAGCCCACGTCCCGAAACGTGTGATCCGCTTCAGACTTTAGCACTCGCCCATAAAGAAATAAATATAAATATAAATGAATAATTTGGTATTGGTAACATGGTAAGTATGGGAATGACGGTGGTATAGGAGAGACGGTAAGGTACTATGAATAAGACCGATTGATTAGACTATCTAGTAGTAGTAGGAAAGGTATCTTCGATACCCCCTTTATTGGCAAGGTGCGAATATCATTAATGAAATACCTATACTAGCACCTATCCATCGTATGGTGCACCCCATCCCCCACATATTGAAAGACTTCTCCATACTCGGCATATACTCTACCCCACTAAATGGCTTCTCTTAATCCAAAGCCCAATACATAATTCCGCCAATATCGGCAATTCGAGCAAATATAAACAATACAATTGCATAGATACTCCATCCGAAGGCATGAATCGGATATGGTACAGGAGGCACCGAAAGGTGCCTTTTTTAGTGTTGACCACTTAATTCATTTGGTGTTCGCCCCTATATCACTAAGCAAACTTTATTCTCATCATATTAATTTTATGTGTTAATTTACGGCAGAAAGTGAGCAAATCTTTGAGCAAACTTTATTCTCAGAGAATAATTGGGGAAATGCCATTGAAGTCAGATGTATCAAGGGGTTTACCCAATAACCAATTTCAGCAAACTTAATTCTCATTTAACAGGAAGTTTTATTGGACAACCCTTATTTAATTACCTAAAATTATATAAGCCTATAAATTGGGAGTATATATATTCGTTCCCTATTTACCTTACTATTGGAATTGTGGTTAAGTTTGTAGTATCCAGAATAATCAATTTGCAAAGAAAAATGGAATGAGGAATTTGATATATCCCTGTCACTTCCATCTTCCCTAAGCTAAAAAGTCGGTACCTACTAAACAGTTGGTATCCAAACGGCAAAGGAAGCTGGAAAAGCAGCGGGCAGTCTAATATGTATTCAATCGTTATTCAATTGTTTATTTCAATCAAAAATCAATTAAAATTCGAGGCTGGATCCAATAGAAATCCAGTCTTTTTCTTTTGTTCAATATCCCTCTAATCCCTTGTCCAATATTCATAGGTGCAATTGGAAGTGAAACTATAGCTAAAAAATACACGACAAATAGTTAACTATCCAGCAAGATTAAGTAGCTGTTACTTTCCTCTTCCTCATGATAAAAAGTCCGTACCTACTGCTTTATAGTTGGTATCCAAACGGCAAAGGAAGCGGGAAGAGCAGCGGGCAGTTATTTATGTATTCAATCGTTATTCAACCAGTTGTTTCATTCGCAGATCAATGGAAATTTAGGCTGAACCGTATGGGTACAGTCATTTTTCTTTGTTCAATATCCCTCGAATAGGATTGTTAATTATTTCTCTTGATTCTGTTTTTCTGACACAACATCCAATAGACTCTGTAAAGAGACAATACCTCGTATTTGTTCAACGAGAGCATAATCTATGTATTCAAGAGATTTAAGAACCATTTCCTTAGCTTGAGAAATAATAAGTCTTGCTAAAAAAACAAGATATTTTTCATTAGTTCGATTTAACCATTTCAGTTTTTCTTTTATTTCTTTTTCTAAGGCTTTTTTACTCTATTGGTTACAAAACATTTTTGAGAAAATCAATCGAAAATAATTGAGTCAAATTTTCATGCTGTATCCAAATGGATTCAGTCTTTTTCTCTTACAAAACTGTAATACCCACGTAATGAAATTCGATAGATAGAAAAACGTATGAGACTGAGAAGTTGGTCCCTCGTCTCATACAACCAATTGAATATTGACACCCATATTTTTTTACATTAAAATTTGATTAATCATTCAAATAAAAAATTAAACA
Organism: Niallia sp. HCP3S3_B10; assembly: GCF_052064465.1. Taxonomy (NCBI): domain Bacteria; kingdom Bacillati; phylum Bacillota; class Bacilli; order Caryophanales; family Bacillaceae; genus Niallia; species Niallia sp. HCP3S3_B10. The sequence goes on from NZ_JBQHVO010000015.1 coordinate 48,721, forward strand.
ATCAATCAAAAGGGGGTTTTTTAATGAGTAACAATGGAGAAAATATGGAGAATCCTATTAACAAAAATGAGAAAGGAAAGCAGTCATTCATCGCTGAAGCTAGGCGTGAACAAATTATTGAGGCTGCAATTCAAACACTTGATGAAATCGGATATGTAAAGACGAGCCTTTCTCAGATAGCAAAAAGGGCAGGCATAAGTACCGGACTAATCTCTTATCATTTCTCGGATAAAAATGATTTGATGAATCATTTGTTAATGAATCTATTAGAAAGCTCCACTAATTATATTTTGGAGAAGGTAAGGAAAGAAGATACACCAAAGAAAAAACTTAATACATTTATAATGGCAAGCCTAGCTTATCAAGGCATATATCACGCACGAAATATAGCTCTGATTGAAATTATCTTTAATGCGAGGACCCCTGATAATATTCCGTACTATAAATTAGCTGATAGTGATGATAAAGATCCGTTGATGGATGAGCTTTATCAAATCCTTCGGGACGGTCAAGAAAAAGGGGAATTTAGAGCCTTTAATGTGGATGTAATGGCTAATATGATTCAAGGGGCAATTAGTGAGTATATGTTATCCGCCATTACCAAAAAGGTGGATCTGGAAACATATAGTGATGAACTAATAGATATTGTGGGTATAGCAACAAAATAGATAACAAAAAATGTAAGTAATTTAGAATAGAAATATAAGAAAAATCAACTATTTTAAAATAGAATGAGGGAGTAAAAAAATATGAAAGATACATCCATAATTGGTATGGGATTCTTGGAAAAACTCTTTGCAGTTTTATTTCCTGTTGTATTAGGAACGATAGGCTGGTTCCTCCCAAAATTGATTGACCTAGTAAAAAAAATACCATTATTTACTGATTCAAAGGTCATTGAACTATTGGATTCATTTAACCCTTTTTGGGTGTCTATTATCTTGATGATTATAGGTGTGATTATAGGGAGTCTTTTGTCATTAACAGTCTATAGTGAAGCCTTGAAAATGAGTATTAGAGATACTGAAATTTTGATTAATAAAGATGATAAAGAAAATAGAATTACAAAATCAGATGTTAAAGAAGTTTTTATGGAGGATCATACAGTTGTAATAACTGGAAAAAAGGGACAAGAACTTTTAAGAGAAAAGACAGATATAAAAAAAGCGAAAGTACGAGAGGGCTTTCTATATCATCATTATCCGTGGAGTGAACAAGATCCGTATGCTGATGACTACAAACTCTGGACTCTTGAAGACCGTACGGTTGGCGAGAACGTCAATGCCATATTATATGAACGTAGGAAAGCAATTAGAGAAGGAGACAAGAAAAAAATAAAACATTTAAGAATGGACTTAAATGAGCTTGGATTTGTTGTGAAAGATAAAGGTGAGGATCAATATATACGCAATTTTCATAACTAATATTGTCTCTATTATTTCAAAAAATATGATTTGGATGTGATGAGTAATGAGTAAAACAAAAAAAGAAGTATTGGAAATTGCAGAAAAACATGGTCTCCAATTAATAGAGGATTCTTTTATTTTTAATGAATCTGGATTAGACTTTCAGGTGGTATTTGCTAAGGATCAGGAAGGAAAGGAATGGGTGCTGCGTATTCCGAGGCGAACAGATGTATTCCCTAGAACGAAGGTAGAAAAAATAGCACTGGACCTAATAAACAAGTATGCTGGTTTTGAGGCTCCTGATTGGGAAATTTACACAGAAGAGCTGATAGCTTATAAAAAGTTACATGGAGTTCCAGCAGGAACCATTGATCCTGAAGCTAAAAGATATGTTTTTGAAATTGATGAAAATAATATACCGAATTGTTTTTATCAGACGCTTGGAAAAGTATTGGCGACACTTCATAGCATTCCAAAGGAGAAAGCATCTGAAGCTGGAGTTATAGTCCGAACACCAGAGGAAGTAAAACAAATCATGAAAAATCGTATAGATGCTGTTAAGGAAAAATTTGGTGTGGGAGAGGTGTTATGGAGCAGGTGGCAAACATGGTTGAATAATGAAGAAATGTGGCCAAAAGAAACTGGACTGATTCATGGAGATTTACATCCAGGACACATCCTCGTTGAAAGGTCAGGAAATGTAACAGGTTTAATTGATTGGACAGAAGCGAAGGTAGCTGATATATCTACTGATTTCGTTGGCCATTACAGAGTATTTGGTGAAGAAGGTCTTGATACACTTATCAAGGCTTACAAAGAAGCTGGAGGGTATCATTGGCCTAAGATGAAGGAACATATTATTGAATTAAATGCTGCCTACCCTGTTGGAATTGCCGAATTTGCCTTAATATCTGGGATGGATGAATATATTCAGATGGCAAAAAAAGAATTAGGTTTAGCTGGAATGTAACTTGAAATGTAAATATAGTAGCGGAAAGACGAGGGAAAGATAGTAAGATTCCCCAATTAATACTTTCTCGGTTTCTTAATGGGAACGGATTAGAGAGAAATCAATAGAAATCCGTATGAATTCCAATGGTTTTCAATAATCAACCAATCGGTTTTTTATTATCAAAAATCAATCAAAATTCAGAGCTGGATTCAATAGTGGGTCCAGTTTTTTTCTTTATGGAGGTGGAGCAAATGCCATCAATTCGAGACGATTCAAATTCAATTTCTAAAAGTGACAAAGAGATTCAGAAAGCAACGGTTGGAGAAAGTAAACCTCACAATGCTCTTATCATACTTCATGAGTATAATCCACACTGGCCAACGCTATTCAACCAAGAGGCAAATAGGATTCGTTACATACTCGGAAGCAAGGTATTGCAATTGGAGCACGTTGGATCTACTTCAGTACCGGGGCTATGTGCCAAACCAATCATTGACATTCTAATGGTTGTAAAGAACTCTGCCGATGAATCAACATATGTTTCAGACCTAGAGGAAGCTGACTACACTTTACGTATTCGAGAACCCGAGTGGTTTGAGCATCGTCTATTCAAAGGTCCCGATACTGATATTAATCTGCATGTATTTAGTGAAGGAGCCTCTGAGGTTGATAGAATGTTACGCTTCCGCAATTGGCTACGGACCAGCAGTTCCGATCGAGATAAATATGCAACCGTCAAGCGAAACCTAGCTGGGCGTGAATGGCGACATGTCCAACACTATGCGGATGCCAAAAATTCGATAGTTCAAGAAATTATGGAAAGAGCAAAGGCAATCGAGTAGTATGCTTGATAAGACTTTTGGAATTGCAAAAACAATTAAAGAAATTATAACGTAACTATTATATGAAGAAACTTTGGTTTGTGGGAAGTCGTCTGGAACCCAGCGTGGGAGATTAAAGATTAGACTAGGTTGTCTAATTAATTGGAGATGTTAAAACAATGAAGCAAAATAAATATGACGATGTTGTCTTTTTTTCTGAATATGAAAAAATGCCACGATCAGTCAAAGGACTTGAAGGTGCAGGCGAATGGCCAGTAATAAAAGCAATATTGCCAGAGCTTAAAAATAAGAATGTACTTGATTTAGGATGCGGTTTCGGTTGGCATTGTAGGTACGCACGTGAACAACAAGCAAGTTCGGTGATTGGTGTAGATATTTCTGAAAAAATGCTTCAAAAAGCTCGTAAAATGACGGATGACTCTGCAGTTTCATACATTAAAATGCCAATTGAAGACATAAATTTTTCAGACTCACAATTTGATGTGGTAATCAGTTCGTTGGCTTTTCACTATGTTAAGTCATTTGAGATAGTTTGCCAAAAAGTTTATGGTTTTTTAAAGCCAGGAGGGTCTTTTGTTTTTTCTGTTGAACATCCTATTTTTACTTCTCGGAACGAACAAGATTGGTATTATGATAACCATGGAAATCGCCTATATTGGCCTGTTGACAATTATCAGTCTGAAGGCGTGCGTAATACAACCTTCCTAACGGAGAACGTTATCAAATATCACCGTACCTTTGCAACATATATCAATGATGTGATTCAAGCTGGTTTTTCAATTAAATTAGTTAAGGAACCTATGGCTACCGAAGAAATGGTAAGGAGTATACCGGAAATGAAAGATGAAAACAGAAGACCAATGTTTTTAATTATCTCGGCAGAGAAGTAATATTTTTCAAAGTGTACTAATAGAAATCTCAGAACAAAAATTCTCTGAGATTTTTCGTTGGTATATGGCACAAATACTGGAGGAAAATTACAATGAGAAGTGAACAAGAAATGATGGATATGCTCATTAAATTTGCGAGGAATGATAATAGAATTCGACTTGTAACACTAGAAGGATCTCGTACAAACAAGAACATTCCCAAAGATCCATTCCAAGATTATGATATTTCCTATTTTGTAACAGACATGGATTCTTTCAAAGAAAATGATCAATGGCTAGATATTTTTGGAAAGCGTTTGATAATGCAGAAACCAGAAGATATGGAGCTTTTTCCACCAGAGTTAGGGAATTGGTTTTCTTATCTCATGCTTTTTGAGGATGGCAATAAATTAGACTTAACACTTATTCCAATAAACGAAGTGGATGATTACTTTTCTAAGAGTGATGGATTAGTAGAAGTGCTGCTTGATAAGGATTCACTTGTTAAAAATGATGTTATACCGAGTGATCGTAAGTATTGGATTAATAAGCCAACAGCAAGAGAATTTGATGATTGCTGTAATGAATTCTGGTGGGTTTCAACCTATGTAGTAAAAGGATTAGCGAGAAAAGAAATCCTTTTTGCAATTGACCATTTAAACGAAATTGCTAGACCTAATTTGTTAAGAATGATGTCTTGGGAAATAGGATTAGAAAAAGGCTTTAGCTTCAGCGTTGGGAAAAACTATAAATTTATTAATCAGTATTTACCCAAAGAAGATTGGGATACATTGCTTACTACATATTCAGAAAGTGATTACCCAAGTGTGTGGCGGGCCTTGCTCACTTGTTATGAGTTATTTAGAAAATACTCTAAATTTGTGGCGGAGCGTTTTGGATATAAGTATCCAGATTATGATCAAGACATTACGAAATATACGCAAAACATTTATAAATCATTGAATGGATAGAGGGAGATGAGTAAAAATTAAAAGTCAAATTGTAGTTCCAACGACGGTTCAGCAAAAAGCAATGAGTTTGGGCGTTGATGGTGAACATTGGCTAAGGAACTTAGGTGAGGTCACTCATTTATTAGAACAAAAATGGAAGATAAGGCTAGGCAAAAGTTTAAACGGTGGAACAGAGGCTTTTGTTGCTGAAGTTACGACTAGGATGGGGGATAAAGCAATACTAAAATTGACCATGCCTCCAATGGAAGGAAACACAGCATTTAAACAGGAAATAGTAGCTTTAAAGATTGCCGATGGGCATGGTTATGTTCGATTACTAAATTATAATATGGATCAACGAGCAATTTTATTAGAGAAATTAGGCTCTCCTTTAAAAGATATGGGCTATCCTGCAGAAATGCAGATTGAGATTATCTGTAATGCATTGAAAAAATCATGGGGAAAATCTTTACCGAAAGACCATAAACTGCAATCAGGCAAGGACATCATAAATTGGTTTTCAAGTTTTATTCCCGAACTTTGGGCAGAGCTTGAACGCCCATGTTCCAGACTGTTAATCGAAAAAGCACTGGTATTCCTAGAGTCTCGTTTATCAAATAGCAGCCTAGAAACATCCGTATTGGTTCATGGTGATGCACATAGCGGAAACATTTTAAAAGACATGACAAAATCTAAGGCCTCATTTAAACTGATTGACCCCGATGGTTTGATTGCCGAACCAGCATATGATCTTGGTGTATTGATGCGTGAATGGCTAGATGATTTAACCATCAATCCAATGGAGAATGGTCGTAAACGGTGTTTGCTTCTAAGTGAAATAACTAGTATAAATCCTCAAGCAATATGGAAATGGGGATTTATTCAGTCTGTATCTACTGGATTATTCCTAATAAAAATTGGTCAGGGAGAAATGGGATTACAAATGCTTAAAGTTGCGGAGGCTTGGAGCAAAGTTTGATCATTTAGCTTTACTGGATATAAGATAGATTGCATTAGTATAATTAGAAAAGGAGTCGTCGAAACAACTCCTTAACTAAAATGAAAACCACTTCAATATTTATGGGAGCCAATCAAAGCAATTATGAGCTAATTGCTGTAGCTCCTCTAAAAATGTACTAGCATGAAATCCATCGCAAACGGCATGATGTACCTGTAATGAAATAGGCAACAATATTTTCTCTTCCTGATTAAAGTATTTCCCACTTGTAATAATTGGTAGTAAGAAGTCATGATTATTATTTACGTTTAGGTTGAAGCCAGTAAAACTAACCCAAGGAATACTAGATATAGGAAAAGAATTCTCTGGTACATTTTCTTTTGTAAAAAGCCCCTTAACATTTGCATATTGCTTAATATCATCTTGATAGTTTTTATAGAAGATATGAAATTCATCAGAAAATTCAGTCCATATGCTTGAGAACGATTTGTTATCATTATGGAAGATTGTATAACTTGGAATCATTCTATCCCAATAAACTAGTGCACCCTCATCATTAAAGCAAGTTCTAAATTCTTCATGAGAATTTACTACCCTAGTGACCATGTAAATAAAGGCTGGATAGAACTTTATTCCTTTGTTTTGAAGCTGTTCCAATAACGATGTAATGTCAATATTTGCTGTCATGCTAAACGTGCACTGTTGCTTCAAATAATGCTCGAAATACGGTAATCTATCCCATTCTTCTTTATCAATAATATTAAATTTCATTTAATTAGCCTCCTAAAAATGTGTTTTTGATTTTAGGAGGCTAACTTGTCTGCTCTTACCATATCCTCACCTCTTAATGATTCTGTAGTTAAGATACTAAATCATACATACTTCATTTTCAACCTCTCTCACGTATGTGTATCTGTTATTTATTAACTCTTTCAAAAAAGTGAAAATAACTTTATCCTTGAACCTTACGTAAGGTAATGTTTTATAGTGGACTTAACGGAAAATAATGATTGAAAGGAAACCTACCCATGCAAAATGTTATTGTTAAGACACTCATATTCGACAAACAAGTTCGTTTGTTTTTTGTTGATAATACTAAATTGATAAATACTATTTTTAACCTAAATAAAGAAATGAATAAATTGCAAATGCTCTTATTAGGTAAAACAATATCTGCTGTGAGCCTAATGTCGGGAACATTAAAAGGAGATCAGCGTGTAAGTCTTCAGATTACAATGAGTGACCCAAAATATAAGGTCTTTGCTGATGCAGATGCTAGAGGAAATGTAAGAGGCTATCTTAATGAAGGACTACAAAATGCTTCTCCGGAGTTTATAAGTAATGTATCGCTCAATCAACTTATTGGTGAAAAGGGAAGTATACGAGTAATTAAGGGCTCTGCCATGAATCAGTTTACTGGGATAACAGATATGCCTTACCAAAATATTGTTGATGATATTTCACATTATTTTATTCAGAGTGAGCAAACTCAAACCTTTATCGGAACCAATCTTGGGCTAAATCATGAGGAGGGGCTATTATTTAGTAATGCTATATTCGCACAATTGCTTCCAGGTGCTTCGCTTCATTTGATTGATGAAATAAAACACACCTTTCATACTAATAGGGGCTTCTTTAACAATTTGGGAAAATATAACGAGAACAATATTGAAGAAAAGCTAAGTGAGCTATTTAAGGATGTAAAATTCATGGAATGCAGTCCTATTCAATTTTTCTGCGGATGCTCAAAAGAAATGTTCTGTGGAATGCTATATGCTATAAATAAGTACGAGATAAAGCAAGCAATTAGTAAAAAAGAATCAATTGAAACTGGCTGTCAAATCTGCGGGAGAACATATAGCTTTAATCAAAGTGAACTTCAAGCACTTCTTTAATGAAGAATTCATTTTATAAAAAGGAATTGGTGAGGATGAAAGAGTATTTGAAAGTAGGAGAGCTTGCAGAATTGACAGGCTTAACAATAAGAACGTTAAGATATTATGATCAAATTCAATTGTTCTCTCCATCTGAATATACAGAATCAGGACATCGGCTTTATACGAAATCCGATTTAACGAATCTGCAGCAAATCTTATCTTTAAAACAAATGGGATTGTCGTTAGATGATATAAAGGAAGTCATGGAGGATAGAGAAAAAAATTCTGCTATCAATATCATCGAAACACAAATAGATCGTTTAAGAAGGGACATACAAGTCCAACAAAATTTATTAAATGAATTAGAACTCACTGCAAATGTCATTCGAAGTAAAAAAATGATGTCCGTAAAAGATATAACAGAGTTACTGGGAGCAATGAAAATGTACCAAGAAATATATTTTTCAAAACAGCAGTTAGAGAGCATAAGGGATTTCTATAATAAGATTGATAAGGATGATCTAAAAGGTGCAGAGAAAAAATTTAAGACGATTTTAGAAGAAATACGTGTTGAAATGGATAATGGCACTCCACCTTCGAATGCAAAAGTAAGGAAATTGGCGGAAGAATGGAGAAAAATACTTCATTCTATTACCATAAATGATTCTGAGATATGGAAACAGGCTGAAAGATTCCATCAGGAGAACCCTGATAATGATTTGCAGTATGGCTTAGACGGTGAAATCTATCAATATATACAGGGTGCATTGAAGGTAAGCAAATAGAATATTATAGGGGAAATAATATGGATCAAGTAAAAAGTATCTTAAAAGACTATTATAATATAGATATTACTGATGTGTTGTCCCAGCAGGGTGGTTGGGCATCCCTCGCCTATAAAGTGTCTAACAAAAATAAAAGTTATTTTTTAAAGGTATATGAAAAAAGTAGATCTTCCACACCAAAATTGACTGCTCTTATTGATCAATATGTGCCAATTATGGTGTGGCTTAAAAACAGTAGCGATTTGCAAGGAAAAATACCCGTCCCTTTGATAACAAGTAGTGGGGAATATAAATGCGAAGATGAGTATGGTGTTTATTTGCTTTATGATTTTATTGAGGGGGAGACTATTGGGGATCAGGATTTGACAGGGAATCAAGTTGATCAACTTTCAAAGATTTTAACAGAGCTTCATTCATATGGTGATGACATTCCAATTAGGACGGATGCCATAAAAGAAGATTTTGAGGTTCCATTTTTACAGATGTTGAGGCAAATATTGCAAAAAGGGAGAAATGATTTTCCATCCGATGTATGGGAATTGATTCATTCCTACATTCCACAATTAAATAAGTTGATTTATACGGTTGAAGAGTATTCACAGAACTTGAAAAACCCTATTTTGAAAATGGCCTTATGCCATACAGATTTGCACAATTGGAATTTAATGCAATCCGGGAACCAGCTATTGTTAATTGATTGGGAAGGATTAAAACTAGCCCCTGTTGAAGCTGACCTAATGTTCTTAGTTGATAAACCCTATTTTGATGAATTTTTAAGTATCTATCGGAAAACTCATCCAAACTTTTCAATCAATCGAGATGCAATGACTTTTTATCAAGGGAAAAGACGATTAGAAGATATATGGGAGTTTATTGAACAACTTTTATTTGATGAACAGAATGATGAAGAAAGACTTGTGACAATGAATTATTTACGGGAAGAACTGCGATTTGTGTGAAAAAAGGAGTTAGAGAAGATGAGTATAATAATTAAACAAGAGGAAGTAAAGGATTATGAATTAACTGAAAAAGTTGTTGAACTTGCATTTGCTGATGCTGAGCACAGTGATAAAAGTGAGCATCACTTGGTAGCACGAATCAGAAATTCAAATTCATTTGTTCCAGAATTATCTCAAGTGGCAATAGATAAAGATAAAGAAAGCATTGTGGGGCATATTCTTCTATCTAAAATAAACATAATGGATGACAATCAAACAGTTGAGTCACTTGCTCTTGCACCTGTTTCTGTCTTACCTGAATATCAAAATCAAGGAATAGGTAGACTTTTAATTTCCGAAGCATTGAAAGAAGCGAAAGAGCTTGGATACAATTCTGTTGTTGTCTTGGGACATCCAGAATATTATCCGAAATTCGGGTTCAAAAAAGCATCTATATGGGAAATAAAAGCACCTTTCGAAGTACCAGATGAAGCATTCATGGTAATCGAGTTACGTGAAAATACTCTCGATAACGTTTCAGGAGTTGTTGAATACCCAAGTGTGTTTTTTGTGGATTAGGAGTTGATATTTTAATGACCGTTCAACGAATTATTGATGAAATAAATAAAGAACTGAAAGATATACCTGGCATTGTAGGAGTAGTTTTAGGTGGTTCAAGGGCAAGAGGAACGAATCATCCAACATCCGATATTGATATTGGAATATATTACGATGAGTCTGCAGGATTTGATGTCCAGGAGGTCAGCGAAATAGCAACAAAATTGGATGATGACCATAGAGAAAACTTAATTACATCTTTAGGTGAATGGGGTGCTTGGATAAATGGTGGTGGATGGCTTGTTGTTCAGGGCTATCATGTTGATTTGATTTTTCGTGATGTTAAAAGAGTATCGAAAGTGATTAATAATTGTTTAAATGGCAATGCTTCCGCCCATTATCATACGGGGCATCCACATGCTTATCTAAATGTTATGTATATGGGGGAAATCTCAATTTGTAAGATATTATCTGAACAAGCGAGCCGAATATCTAATTTAAAAGCTAAGACAAAACCATATCCCCAACCATTAAAAGAAGCTATAATCGGCTATTTCATGTTTGAAGCGTCCTTCTCTTTGATGTTTGCGAAAGATAATGTGGATAAGGATGATATTTCGTATGTTGCAGGTCACTGCTTTCGAACCATATCCTGTTTAAATCAAGTCCTGTTTGCTATAAATGAAGAATACTGTATCAATGAGAAAAAGGCTGTTCGAATGATTGATGGGTTTAATAGAAAACCCAACGAATATAAAAATAAAATTGGCCAGATTGTAACATTAGTCTCTACCAATCCCGATAATACAAGGAAAGGAATAAATATGTTACAAGAACTTATTGCGGAAACAGAGATGCTGCTTAAATAGATTTTTGCTAGAGGTAATTCTGGACTTAAAAGAATAGAAAAGGGAAACATGGTTGGATTGTTGGGCACTGTTAAATATGATAAAATAAAAAATGTAGTTGAAAGGAGCATTAACTATGTGTTGTTCATGTTGTCCGGTAGTAGATATACAAACTTCTTTAAATATTAAAATTTAGGAGGATGTATTGTATATGTTACTACAGGAAAATTTAATAAATAAATTTAAGGGAAAATGTGAGCGTGATATTCGAATATCGGCATGTATGATGTACGGTTCTTTTACGAAAGGTGAAGGAGATCAATACTCTGATATTGAGTTCTATATTTTTCTCAAAGATAAACAGGTTCATGATTTTAAATCTTCTGATTGGTTGATGGATGTTGAACCTTATGATTTACTCTTTTTTAACGAATTTGGAACAGAAGTTGTTGTGTTTAGTAATCTTATTAGAGGTGAATTTCACTTTCTTTCAGAGTCTGATATGGATATAATTAAGTCTTTTAAAGACACAGGGGTTTTTCCTGACACAGAATCCATGTTTATCTATGACTCGACTGGTAAATTAAAGGGATATTTAGATTTCCTAAAAGGTGATGGACCAGAAAGAAAGACAAATGATAATGTGAATTTTGCATTTAATAACTTGGTTAATGCATGGCTTATGGGTGTGAATATTCTAAAAAGAGGAGAATACGCTCGTGCATTAGAAAGTTTATCTTATGTACAGAAATATGTATTACAATTGATTAGAATTCGGGAAAATAATGTAGAACGTTGGTTAAATGCTACAAAAAACTTGGAATACGATCTTTCAGAAGAGGCGTATGCGGAGTATGTTTCCATTACATCCAAGTTAGATGAGGAAGAATTATATCGTACCTATTCTAATGCATTGCATGTAGTTGAAGGGTTGGTTCTTGTACTTGCTGATTACTACCAATTTGACATTAATTTAAAGTTTTTAAAAAAATTACATTTACAATTAACGAATTGGTCTTAAATAATGTAAAGTAATTATTGAAAGGGTGAATAAATACACATGATCATATAATCCTAATTTTAGAAGAAATCAATAATTTAGTTAATTTATTTTTAGGTTCATTCAGGTAAATTGATGAACACTATTTGTTATTGACTGATTTCTGAGATAGGATTAATGTCATGTGCATTTTGACTTTAGTAGGACTGTTCTCACTGAACATGTTTATTTAAGTATATATTTGCGTTTGAATTTACCTCCTGTCTCGGAATAGAGATTGGGGGTATTTTTTATGGAATATATATATTGCAAGAGTAGTTGGATTTAGAAGATCAAAATACGGGACCGTACGGAGTAGCTGTTTCAAGCAGTGGAGAAGTATGGTTTACACAACACAAAGCAAATAAGATTAGTTGTATTCAGTCGGATGGGAGAGTTGTTGAATACCCAATACCGACCCCGGATGCGAAAGTGTTATGCTTAACAGTATCCTCAGACGATGATGTCTGGTTTACTGAGAATAGAGCAAATAAAATAGGAAGGATTACAAAAGAAGGAATTATTGTTGAGTATCCTTTACCTAATTCGATTTCAGGACCTTATGGTATTACAGAAGGACCGAATAAAAAAATATGGTTTACTGAAATTAATGGAAATCGAATAGGGAATATTTCAAAAGATGGCAACATATGTGAATATGAACTACCTAATTCAGACAGAAATATTATCAAAAATTAAAGGTCCAACAGTGTTTTTAAAAGCAAATACAAATTATGATGGTAACTTATTAGTAGCAGCGTTATCGGATGAGGATGCTGATCGAGTAGTTAGTTTATTAGTTAATGGAAAAAGAATTAATATTGATACTCCTGGACATGATATCCATTACGATAAACCAAAGGAATTTACGGAGGTTCTGGTAAGTTTTTTAAAAGACGTATAAAATTCTATGAATTTTAAAGAACTTCATCGAGACTAATGCTACCAAAGTAATAAAAGATTTGGATGTGATGGTTAATGAGTAAAACAAAAAAAGAAGTATTGGAACTTGCAGAAAAACATGGTCTTGAATTGAAGGAGAATACTTTCGTTTTTAATGAATCAGGAGTAGATTTTCAGGTTGTATTTGCCAAGGATCAAGAAGGAAATGAATGGGTGCTACGTATTCCGAGAAGAAAAGATGTATTTCCTAGAACGAAGGCGGAAAAAATAGCACTGGATTTTATAAATGAGTACGCTGATTTCGAAGCCCCCAATTGGAAAATCTACACAGAAGAGCTTATAGCGTATAAAATGTTGCATGGTGTTCCAGCGGGAACCATCGACCCTGAAGCACAGGCCTATGTATTTGAGATTGATGAAAATAATATACCGGAAAGTTTTTACGAGACGCTTGGGAAAACCCTGGTAATGCTTCATCGTATTCCAAAGGAGAAAGCATCTGAAGCTGGAGTTGTTGTCCAAACTGCAGAGGAAGTTAAACAAAACATGAAAGGACGTATGGATACAGTTAAGGAGAAATTCGGTGTTGGAGAGAAGTTGTGGAATAGGTGGCAAACATGGTTGAATGATGAAGAATTATGGCCAAAAGAAACAGGTCTAATCCATGGAGATTTACACCCAGGACATATTCTCGTTGAAAAATTAGGAAATGTAACGGGGTTAATTGATTGGACAGAAGCCAAGGTGGCGGATATTTCCAGAGATTTCATGGGACATTATAGGGTTTTTGGTGAAGAAGGTCTTGATGCACTCATAAAGGCATACAAAGAAGCTGGAGGATATCATTGGCCTAGGATGAAGGAACATATTATTGAATTAAATGCTACTTTTCCTGTTGATATAGCGGAACTTGCTTTAATATCTGGTCAGGATGAATATGTACAGATGGCAAAAAAGGAATTAGGTTTGACTGGAATGTAACTACATCCCTGCTAAATAGGTGGTTTCCGGACGGTAAAGAAATGGAAAAGTTCAACGGGGAAAACAATATGCAGTTCAATAGTTTTTCAATCAACATCCAATAGGGGGAGTATTCTCAAATCAATACAAATTTGGGCTGGATCTAATAGTGATTCAGTCTATTTCTTTAGGTAATAATGGTGAAATTTACGCCCACTAATTAAGAGAATTCCTTCACTTTCATTTTGTTTTCCTCCCTTTGCTAGTTAATATAAAGTATCCCGTAACGTGAGAGTTAATATGATTTATAAAGTTTTTAATAATTTTTGGTAAGTAGGGAATTATGGAAACTGGGTAACTTCATCCTTTATAGAACCCCATTAACTTACAAAAACGAGCTATTTTTCACTTCAAGGGTTTCCTTTTCTTAGTTTATAAATTTTCTGATATATTGGAGGGATTCCGATAAGAGGTGTTAATGGCGGGATTTATAAGCAAACTATAATAAAAAGAGATGAATATCTTAATGTATTGGAGGATGCTACTCATGAACATCTTAAAAAAATTATTTACTAGCAGCACGACAACAGCCAACAAGAAGATTGTTGCAGTGTATGTTGTATTTCGTGCAATTGCGGTTGTAAACCTTGTCAATAATATAATTTTTATGCAAAGATGGGGAGATGTCTTTATTCTTGCGTTGACGCTCGCCTTATTTGAGATCCCTCAACTTGTAGAACGCTTGTTTAAAATTGAAATTCCCAACTTGTTAGAACTGATCATCATCTTATTTATTTTTAGTTCGACTATTCTGGGGGAACTGAGTGATTTTTATGGTTATTTTAAAATGTGGGATACAGCACTTCATACACTCAATGGCTTTTTAGCTGCAGGTGTCGGTTTCTCGCTAGTCTATTTGTTAAATAAGAATGCCGAGGGTATAAAATTGTCCCCATTATTTCTTGCGATAGTCACTTTCTGTTTTTCGATGACCGTTGGCGTTATGTGGGAGTTTTTTGAATACTCCGCAGACCGTTGGATGAATCTTGATATGCAAAAGGACCGAGTTGTTCAGGAAATTAACAGTGTAAGTCTTGGAGAAGAAAACAAGGTCCTTTATCGTATTGAAAATATCCAACGCACAGTTATAGAAAGTAAAGACGATGGGGGAAATACGATTGAAACCGTTATTGATGCCGGATATCTTGATATTGGAATTATTGATACAATGAAGGATTTATTTGTTAACCTACTTGGTGCTATAGTCTTCAGTGTGTTCGGCTATCTATATGCACAACATGACCAGAAAAAATATAGGTTTGTAAGGAATTTCATACCTAAAAACAGGGAGTAAAGTAAATAAGTTGAACGGGCGGGTTAGTGGTATTAGAAAACCGACTGCATTAAGTACAGTCGGTCTTTTCTAATGTTATAAAATGCTTCAAAACCTAATTATGGGAACCGAAATGATGTTTAAATAAATCATAGCTAAAGTTATTTTAGGTATAAAAGAATAGAAAACCATTAAATACCTTTGACTTCTATTAAAAGACAATCTACAATAAGTAATGAATTATAATGAAACGATAAGGAGGATTATTAAAAAATGACACACTCAATGAGATTTCGTTACCCAACTTTGAACCAGTAATTGAATATGTTCAAAGGCTCTGTTTTGTGTTTACAGAGTAAATGGGATCAGTCTGTCCTTTTTTAATAATCTTCATTTCATATTTGAAAAGTCATTCGTCCATACCAGCAGTTTGTCCTCATCCTTTATTAAAACTTAGGAGCGGGATATTTACTGCTTGTTTTTGACATGATGAAAATATGTAATGTTAAGAAAGGTGGCTTGTTCTACCTTTCTTTATTTTTGTCTAATTTATCTTTCTTTGCTACTGGCTCTTAGCAAGCCTTTAAAAGAATAAGGATGGATCTCTTTCCCTTTACTCAAAATCACAGGCAGATGCTTGTGATTTTTTTATAAAAAAAACAAAAGGAGGAGGCCAAGTATGCAATTCTTATTATTTTATTGATACGAGCTTGAACTTGAATAGAAGCTCGTATCGGTCTAGCTATCGGTACGAAATTATAAAATTTCGGGAGGTAGCAAATATGGAAAAAATATGTTTTGAATTAGAAAATGTCGAAGTGACATATTTAGATAAGGAAGTATTGAAGATTGAAAGATTGGCTGTACATCAATTTGACCGCATAGGTATCGTCGGAAAAAATGGTGCAGGTAAAAGTACGTTATTAAAGTTACTGGCAGGTAAAATTCAACCATCAAGTGGAAAAGTAAATCGCCACGTCGATTGTGGCTATTTTGAGCAACTTGGTACTCCTACAGTTGTAAAAGCTGACGCAGCGTTACTCGGAAGATTAGCTGTTCCACAAAATTCTGAGCAGCTAAGTGGTGGGGAGCAAACAAGGCTGAAACTTGCACAATTGTTTACCCATTATTATGAAGCATTACTAATTGACGAACCGACAACTCACTTAGATCAAGATGGTATTTCATTTTTACTTGATGAATTACGATATTATTATGGAGCTCTCGTATTAATTAGTCATGACCGTGCTGTGTTAGACGAACTTGTCACAACGATTTGGGAGATAAGTGAAGGTAGTGTTCATGTCTATTCAGGAAATTATAGCGAATACATGGAGCAGAAGCAGTTAGAACGTGATCAACAAAGTCAAGCTCACGAACAATATGTAAAAGAGAAAAGCAGACTCGAAAAAGCAGCAGAAGAAAAGATGAAAAAGGCTGAAAAAGTTACGCAAGCGAATGGACGTATGTCCAAAAAAGAAACAAAAGCAATGGCGAATAGAATGTTTGAGACGAAATCAAAAGGTACGAGTCAAAAGGCAGTACAACGAGCAGCAAAAGCGATTGAGCAGAGAGTGGAACAACTTGAGGTGGTTGAAGCCCCAAAGGAGGAACAGATCATTCGTTTTCACCAATCTAGTGCACTTCAATTACACAACAAATTTCCGATTATGGGAGATCGCTTAACGTTAATGGCAGGGGATAAGGTACTTCTTGAAGAAGCGAGTTTTCAGTTTCCATTAAGCATGACGATCGCCATTACAGGAAAGAATGGTTCAGGAAAAACAACTTTGCTTCACCATATATCACAAAAGGGTGAAGGGATTACTTTGTCTCCTAAAGCAGTCATTGGTGTTTATGAACAAATGAATTATCAGTTTATCAAAGATGAAACGGTACTAAACTTTATGAAAGACAGAAGCGATTATAATGAAAGTAAAATTCGATCTGTTCTTCATGCCATGAATTTTACTGGAAATGATTTAAAGAAAAATGTCCGTAATTTAAGCGGTGGAGAGGCAATTCGTCTTGTATTGTGTCAGCTTTTCTTAGGAAGATATAACGTGTTAATATTGGATGAACCCACAAACTTTTTGGATGTTTTCTGTATTGAAGCGTTGGAACGATTTTTAAAAGTATATGAGGGAACTGTTCTTCTTGTATCACATGATCGTACTTTTATTGATAGGGTGGCTGATTGTGTTTATGTTATAGAAGATAAAAAGTTAATATTAAAAAGCTAGTGTAATAATGAGGAGACAGGGGAAACTCTGCTTCCTTCTTTATTCTTTTGTCTATTATATGTCGCTGCCACTTTCTTCTTCCCCATGCTAAAAAGTCGGTACCCAATGCTAAATAGTTGGTATCCAGAGCGGAAGGAAGAGAGAGGAAAAAAGAGCGGGAGAACAATATGTATTCAATCTTGATTCAATCAAAAATCAATATCAATTCGGGGCTGGAATCAACAAGATCCAGTCCTTTTTCTTTTGCCCAATATCCCTTGTCCAATAAGTGTTTCAATCGTTTCTTCAATACAAAACCCGTAGGATTTACAATCTCTATTCAGTGTGTTTCCCAACAGTAAAACCGTCCCAAAATGGCTACATTTCCTTTCTTTTCTCTCGATTCTTTCCTCCATTAAGGTACCAACTTAATAACATTGTCCGAATATTCGATACAACCCAGACGGGTTAATTCGGGTCATTTTCGGGCGTTTTGGGGAAGAACTATATAACATAACGGAATGAAGAAAAAAGGCGAGATAAGAGGGATGGGGTATAGAGCCGTAAGGATTTGAGGGGAGTGAGAGGGACGAAACCGACATTTTAGCAGTTGAATAAAATTCTTTATAATTTTCTCCCCATTCATTCATTAGAGAAATAATTGGTTCTAGCGTTCTCCCAAACTCAGTCAATGAGTATTCAACTTTAGGGGGGATTTCAGGATAAACTTGGCGATGGACAATTCCATCTTCCTCGAGTTCTTTTAATTGGAGAGATAACATTCGTTTAGTAATACCGGGCATTAATCTATTGAATTCATTAAATCGCTTCGTTCCATCTAATAAATAAAATAGAATGACTCCTTTCCATTTACCTCCAATTACATCAAGAGTTCCTTCAACCGGACAGCCTTCGGGGCATCCATACCCTTTCTTTCGATTTCTCATCCGTACTCATACCTTTCTCATTTCTTCTTAGTCTTTAATTCTTAATTAGTAACATAGTTAATATCAGATTACAAGAATGTTAGTACACACTCTTTTCCTTCCATTCCTAATAGGTAACATGGTTGATACCAGATTACAAGAATGTGCGTACTTACCCTTAGCATATTTCTTTTTTATAATAAACATGAATAAAAAAGGAGGGCATTTAAATGAAGGCAGTTGGATTATACAAATATTTACCGATTGAAAGGGAAGAAAGTTTGGTAGATGTTCAATTGGAAAAACCTACACCAACCAAAAGAGATATACTTGTTAAAATTAAAGCTATTTCAATTAATCCGGTCGATGTAAAGGTTCGAGCTCCAAAAGATAAAGAAGAAAAAGAACCAAGGATTTTAGGTTGGGATGCAAGTGGAGTGGTGGAAGAAATCGGATCAGATTGTACAATATTTAAGCCTGGGGATGAAGTCTTTTATTCTGGTGACCTAACACGATCAGGGACTTATAGCGAATATCAATTAGTTGATGAAAGAATTGTTGGATTAAAGCCAAAGTCTTTGAATTTTGCTCAATCAGCTGCGTTACCATTGACATCGATAACAGCATGGGAAAGTTTATTTGATCGATTAATGATAGATATAAATAACCACAAAGAAAATCAATCTAAGAGCATTCTTATTATTGGTGGAGCAGGTGGAGTTGGCTCAATAGCGATTCAATTAGCTAAATTGGCTGGTTTACAAGTGATTGCCACAGCTTCTAGACAGGAGAGTAAGCAACGGGTGAATAAATTAGGTGCTGATTATATCATTAACCATCACGAAAACTTTCGAAATCAACTACAAGAACATGATATAAAAGGCGTTGAATATATTCTATGTTTGAACGAAACAGAGCAGCATTGGCAAAACATGGCCAATATTATTTTCCCGCAAGGAAGTATTTGTTCGATTGTAGAAATGGAAAATCCTATCGACCTTACTGCTTTAAAAAATAAAAGTGTAACGTTTGCTTGGGAATTTATGTTTACAAGATCCATGTATCAAACTACAGACATGATCAAGCAACATGAACTTTTATCCAAACTAAGTAAACTAATAGATGAAGGGAAAGTAACAACAACCCTAACTGAAACACTTAGACCAATTAATGCCGAAACTTTACGTAAAGCACATAAAATAGTAGAAACGGGAAGTATGATTGGCAAAATAGTAGTAGAGAATGAGTAAATGCCTAATGAGACTGTCGTGTACAATAAATTGATTGTCTAAAAAGCAGGCTGTTTAGATGTTTCGAAAAAATCAGGCAATTTATCTATAGGTATAAGAATCTTCAAGAAATCTAATGGTGTATCCATATGGATTAACTGATCATAAAATATCGTTATTAAAAGTGCAGGTTATGACACTGTAAAACATGTCTTCAATGCTAGTAATAATAAATTTTACAGAAAGATGGAATTCATTGGCAGTGAAGATTTAAAGTAATAGCGCTTTATATCTTTTCTACCAAGATGTATCAGAAATAGAGTCTATTGCTTAAGCATTTAGTAGTGAAAAAAGATTTGAATTTAAATAAGATAGATTAGTGTGAATTTTTTGAAAAAATAGTTTACGTGCAATATATTATTTAGTATACTTTAATTGTAAAATATTGGAGGTGGAATTCGAATGAATATAATGAAAAGATTAACGGTTGGTGGATTGGCAATAAGGTATATCTCTAGGAATAGGTTTATCTAACGTATCTGCAGCAATACCAACTGAAGCAAAGATTAGTGGTCCGAAAAATGAAATTATAATTGGTTCTTCTGCTACAATGACTAAAACTATTTCTTGGGGTGGGGGTAACGGAATTTATAATGTAAAGTACCATGATGGTATTACTACTCGATTTACAGATCCTGCTGCTAATTATTATAGTACAACTAGATCATCTACATATCATCTAGGTTCCTTAAGTACCGACAAATGGAACCTTACACTAACTGTTTCATCCGCTGGGGGTGGAACTGCACGTGCAACAGGAACAGTAACACTAAGAAAATAAATGTAAATTCTATGGCACCCTAGTCAACTGACTAGGGTGATTGTAATTAATCAATTTAAGGAGGAACGTCATGATTGATATAAAGTATTTACAAAAGTCATTTTCTGAATCCAATTCCATAATAGAAAATGTATCCTTGTCTATTGAAGAGGGACAGTGGTATACGATCGTAGGCCCTTCGGGTACAGGAAAGTCTACTTTACTTAAATGTATTTCAGGACTTTTAAAGCCTGATAAAGGCGAGGTCTTATATGAGAGAACTAATATTTATCACATGAATGAAAATGCGAGAAGCGAGTATAGAAAAAAAAATATTGGTTTTATATTTCAGGACTTCAAACTTTTGCCCCACTACTCTGTTATTGATAATGTCATGTTACCTCTTATTTATGATTATCCGAAAAAGGAACTATATATTAGAGCGAAAAAATTACTTGAGAGTGTGGGAATTAATAATTCTTTGTTTGCTAGACTGCCAGAATCTTTATCAGGAGGGGAAAAGCAAAGAGTGGGGATTGCTAGAGCTTTAATGGCTAATCCAAAGGTACTGATATGTGATGAACCGACTGGGAACTTAGATATTGAAAATAGAGATAACATTCTGCGCATTCTGATTGAATGCAAAAATAAAGGACAAACGATTATTATTGTAACCCATGATGAGGAAGTTGCGAAACTTGGTGATAAGACCTATAAATTATACAAAGGTAATTTGAAGGAAAACGAGGTATTTGTATGATACGTTTTGCTTGGGTTCGTATTTTAAGCAGAAAGTTGATCTCCATTACCATTTTATTAGCATTTATTGGTTTATATACACTTATTCCATTAGGTTTTCAGAGCACAAAAGAAATTAAGTTAGCAGTTAATCATTCCGTAGAAGAATACGGACGAGGTACATATGACATCCTAGTACGACCAAGTTCTACAAGAACAGATGTTGAAAAAAAATTAGGAATGATTGAAGAGAATTATATCGGTGATGGGGGAGGTGGTATTTCTATTTCTGATTGGGAACAGATTAAAAGAAACCCAGACATAGAATTGGCCGCTCCAGTAGCATCTCTAGGGTATTTTAGTGGTAAAAGGATGTCTATTGAACTTCCAGTATTAAAGGAACCAACAAGATTTTCTTGGCAATTTTATACCTCGGATGGGATTCATAAATATCCTATTGATCAGAAAGAGGAGTTATATTATTTTGATGGTTCGGTTCCAGGAAACATACAATATATTGACGCTTCGTATCCAAATTCATTAACAGGTGTAGCAATGACAGTCCTAATGCCTTTTAATTATTATCTATTAGCTGCTATTGATGTTGAGAGCGAAAGTAAGTTAACTGGAATTGACTATTCTGAATTAGATAAAGAGATTAATGATATTGAATTTAAAGAAGTTCGGGAAAGTTTAGGAAATCCACCCGTTATCAAAGTTATACAGCGGCATGATATAAATATTCCATTATATATGACTGTGAAGACAGATAGGATAGATGTAGATCTCGGAGAATATCAGGAGAAATTAGGCCTGATGAAAGATGACTCACTATTAATGGGCTATGAAAAACCTGAAAAAATGGAGCAAGTAATTAATGAACTATCTAAAGCTAAAGTGCTTGATAATAGAGAATATAATTTAGATTTATCTAAATTCCAAAAACCGTTTGAGGGGACAGCTGTAAAGATTGGGGAGGATTTCAGTATAAGTGAGACTGATCGCTTTATGTCTGACCAAGATACCTCGATTTATTACATAGCATCAAAAATCAACTATAAAATAAATGAAAATAATCTAGAAGTGCCCATACTTGAAGATGGACCTCCCCCAATATATAAAACAGTAAATAAAAAGGGGATAAGTGCCTATCAAAGTCAAAAGGTGCCCTTTATTATTGAACAAGTGGGAGAATTTTCACCTAATAAGGATACTAACCAGTTAGCTTCAAGCCCATTAGGTATATATTCTACCACAGAGTCAAAAAGCTTAGACGGTAAAGTGGTACAATCTACAATCTTTCCTGGAAGCTTTATTCCTACACCAGCGAGCGGGATAACAACCCTGGAAGCTGCTGAAATGGTAAAAGGTCAAAAACCGATTGATGCAATAAGGATCAAAGTGGCCGGGATAAATAAATATAACGTGGATGCTCAAGAGAAAATTGAACAAGTTGCAATAGACCTACTAAAATCTGGTTATGAAGTGGATATTGTTGCTGGTTCCTCTTTTAAACAAATGAGATTAGATGTTGAAGGTTTAGGCCAGATACTGGAGCCTTGGACAACTCTAGGGGTAGCACAAGAGCTGAGTGAAAATTGGAATCACATGTCCGTGATTTCTTTCATATTATTTTCTCTTTTTGGGTTTCTTTGGTTATATTCAAGAGTAACTTTTGAAAAAAAAGCCTTATATAAGGAAGATGAGTTACTATATCTATTAGGGTGGAAAAGGAAATTTATTTTTCTACGGAACTGTCTTGAACAATTTATTATTATTACTATTGGGTATGTAGTTAGCATTATTTTATTTACTCTATTCAAACAAGATGCATTCCCTTATTTACTCTCTTCATTATTATGGTTCCTAACCGTGGTCATGGTATGTTTATTATTTTTAAGAAATGGATCAGGGAATAAAACTAGGATAATGGAATATAAGAAAGTTCCAGCAATTATTCATTATAAAGAGTTTATATTACCAACCATTTTGGTTTTGTTCATTTCGATTATACTACTGATTATTCAGATATCTAACTTAGGATATTCCATTGAAAAAGCTAAGGAAACAACACTAGGTCAATTTACAATGGATGAAACATTAATCATACAAATTTCCATTATAGTGATAACCGTACTGCTTTCTTACCTAGCAGTTAGTGAGAGTATTACAGCACTCCTTCAATACCGAGCGAAGGAATTTTCTATGTACCATATTATTGGGTGGACTAAAGGTCGTATATTGATTCATTTCTCTAAAGAAATCTCTCTCTGGTCAGGAGTCCCAATTGTTTTAGGGGTTCTTTTAGGAAGTTTGATTTTATTTGGAATGAATGTTTCATACAGTTGGATTTTTATTAGTATATTAATCTCTATAGGTATTTTATCAATTGCAATCGTCGTGACTACCATTACAAAATTAAAACCGTTTAGCAAGGGATAGCCTTGAATTAGTTTTTTTACCAATTTGTATCAAATAAATTGTGTTTCGGATTCAAAACATAATTAACTTCACTCTTACAGTGACACTCAAGGAAAATGGAATGCTGAGTGTTGTGGATAAATTAAGCTAGCAATTATGAGTTTTGATACTATTGGTCGATATCTGAACTAGAGTTAAGGATAAAATACACTTCATCTTTTATTAGATGAGGTGTATTTTGTACAATCAAATATTCAGCAATAATTAAAAAGATAATACAAGGAAAATCACTCTTTGTCGATGAGATTCATATTAGATTACAAGACATGAAGAGGAGGACTATTAATCAAAATGAAGGAAAAACATATTTGAGTATATCAGTAGAGTAAAATTTATTCATATGAGATTATAAACTATAATCAAACTTTATTCGAAACACCCCCTAAATATCCTGCAAACCTTCTTTTTATTATCTCTCTACTCCTCACTATTCAAGAATTCCCTCACATAAATCCTGTGTACTCCCTCTAAAATAAGGGAACTATATTCAGAAAATTTAACCTTCGTGCTTTTCCCTTTAATAATAAAGTCCCCAGAAACTGCTCCAGTCTTATCCATTGCGGCATCGTAGAGTAAAGCAGCCCCTTTTGTGGGTGGGGAAAAGAAAAACTTCATCAATGGTTTTATATAAAAGGGGATACCTGATTTTTTTTCTTTCCGCAACGTATTGTTACTCCCGGGGTCTACACTTAGAAACCGGAATCCATTGGCACTCTCCCTTTTTGCTATTTCTTTTGTCCATAAAGATAAAGCTAGCTTTGCTGTCGCATAGGGACCGAATAACTTTTTAAAGGAAGATGGGTTTTCCAATGTATCTGGATCAAACTGTTTCACTCGAAGGATGACAGCGGGAGATGTATTAACAATTGTCTTATCTTCTCCCATTTCAAATAAAGGGGATAGTTCTTTAAAAATAATATAAGGCACTACTGTCTGAAGTTCATAATGTAGTTCGCGATTTTGCTTAGAAAATAACAACGAAGGAAAGCTGCCGCCAGCGTTATTGAAAAGGAAATCTATTTTCTTCTCCGTTGCTTTTATTTCTTCCAGCGCTTTTTTTAGACTGTTAAAATCAGATAAATCTGCTTTATAAATTCGTAACTGTCCTGTAGTAATTTTTGATTGAATAAAGTTGTCGTCCTTTGAAAAAGAAGAACGTATTAATGCAATAACTTGACTCCCTTCTGCTAGCATTTTTTTGGTTAACTGTAGACCAATCCCATTATTGGCTCCAGTAATGATTACTATTTTTCCTGTTTCCAAAATAATTCCCTCCGATATTAAATAATTTTATAAATGAGCAATTGACACTTAAGTTACATTTGTCACTTAGTTTGAAAGAATTGTATAATAAATTTAAGCAAAGAAAAAGTAAATAATTTTTTTATGTGACACAGGAAAGGAAATTGGTGCATAAATGGATAAACGGGTCGAAAGAACACAAAAATTATTGCTGCAAAGTTTAATGATGTTTAATCTTAAGAATAAAAACTTTTATGAGCTTTCCATCCGAGATTTATGCGAGGAAGCTGGAATTGCAAGGCAAACTTTTTACAGAAATTATTTAGTGAAAGAAGACATCATTATAAGACAGATATCCAATGTCATGAGTGATTTTAGGTCGGTTTTAAAGCAGCAATCTTTTAACGCTTCAGGCTTTATTCAACTACTAATTCAATTTTGGAAACAAAATCAAGAGACATTTGCATTAATTGAATGGGCTGGCATTAGTAATGAATTTATTCGCCAGTTAGCTAATTTTAATAAGCTTGTAATGGAGCAACATAAAGCATTTGGTAAAAATAGTGATTATATTGCAAACTATTATGCAGGCGCTACTTATATGTTTTTAAAGACATTTATGGAAAAGGATGATTTTAGCAAAGAGGCTTATGCCAAAGGAGCGGCGGTTTATAATCAGTTAACTAACCAATGTAAAGGTTTGTTTGAACCACTTAATTAGGTATGGAGTTAAGCTCATAACACAGGAAAATAATAATTTCCATAATAGGATAAATGGAGGATTAAAATGAATAGAGAAATAGATGATTCAAAACAGGTAGTTATTCAAGT
Organism: Niallia sp. HCP3S3_B10; assembly: GCF_052064465.1. Lineage (NCBI taxonomy): Bacteria > Bacillati > Bacillota > Bacilli > Caryophanales > Bacillaceae > Niallia > Niallia sp. HCP3S3_B10. The sequence continues at coordinate 74,428 of NZ_JBQHVO010000015.1, forward strand.
TGGAGCAGTGCTTAAAAAATTGCGTAAAGAAAGACAGTTGAGTCTCGAAAATTTATCTGAGATATCAGGTGTAAGTAAGCTGACGCTGGGGAATATTGAGCGGGGAGAAACTAATCCAACAATTGGGGTTTTGTGGAAGATTTCGAAAAGTTTATCGATCCCTCTTATGGCGTTATTTTCCTCAGGAAGCAGTGTAAATGTATCGCGAGCTGGGAGCGGGTTAAGAATTTTTGGAGATGATGGCAATTGGGCAGTGGAGCCAATTTTTCAAAATCCAAATCCAAATAATGAGATAGAAATGTGTCGAGCATATTTACAACCGCATAGTTCCTATTATCCGGAAAGGCATCACCCCAATACGACTGAACTTGCTACTGTGATGGCAGGAACGATAACCATTAATGTAAATAAAGAGTCATATATCTTAAATGAATATGATTCTATTAGTTTTGATGCAAATGAAACACATTCTTATATAAATGAGACGAACGATGTTGTAGTTCTCCATATATTATTAAAATACGGAGTCTAATCATTTCCCTCTATTATCCAAAAGGATAGAGGGTTTTTGATTTTCAAGTATGAGTAAAATGTTTGTGGGAGAATAAATATCCTTTTTGTCTAGTTGGGGGACTCGTCCCCCAACTAGACAAAAAGGCCACCAAGCGAGAGCGCGGTAGCTGGAAAAAATTAAGCATTAAAAAAGAGAGCTTCCTTTTGTAAAGTA